>NZ_JAFCXE010000019.1:0-132259 GCF_049897905.1 Pararhizobium sp. PWRC1-1
AGAGCCACCAGCGTTCCCGCCTGAAACCCACAATCCGCACTAAACTTTCGTAAGAAACTTCAGAGCGAGTTCGTCGGTCGCCAGCAGCGCCGCCGCCCTCGTTGGTGAGCGGTTTATAGTCCCACCAATCATTCATAGTCAACACCGTTTTTGAAAAAAATGACAGTTTTTTGACGGGCGGAATGAGACCGGCGGCTTTTCCGATGGTCAAGCACTGGCATTACCCCGGCGCACCGGCCTTTCGCCTCTTTGTGATCGGCACCTCAACCACAAACGAGATCGGGCCAGCGGCATGCAGAGACCCGGGAGCCCTTGTGCAGGCAGACAGCGCCAGTGCCGCCCTCTCTCTTTTCGCGGTTACTTTGGCGCCCTTCTCTGCCTCACACAGTCTGCCTCTGAACCAATCATTCTCGGAGGCCGACCAGCCCGTGAAGAATACGAACCTTCCACGGGGAAAACTGATATAGGCCAAGGCCAATCCTTTTAGTATATACGGCCAATGACCTCTTCCATCAGCTTTCACGAACGCATTGCCCTCTACGCCTTGCTGACTTCGCTGACCTCCATTAGCATCGACGCGCTGTTGCCGGGGTTACGCCAGATCGGCGAGGAGGTCGGCGCCGCACCGCCGCTGTCCACCCAGCACGTCATATCACTCTTCATCCTCGGCATGGCGTTTGGTGAACTGCTCCTGGGACCATTGTCCGATGCAATGGGACGCAAAAAGTCGCTGGTGCTTGGCCTCGCCATCTATGTGGCCGGAACCATCACGGCCATGTTGGCCGAATCGCTCGAAATGGTGATCCTTGGCCGGTTCCTCCAGGGCGTGGGCGTATCCGGTCCAAAGATCGCAACCCGCGCCATGATCCGCGATCAGTTCGAGGGCGATGCAATGGCTCGTGTCATGTCCTTGATGTTTACCCTCTTCATTCTCGTGCCGATGCTGGCTCCTGCCTTGGCGCAGGGACTGATTTCCTTTGCCGGATGGCGATCCGTCTTCGGCGTCTATCTCGCTATAGCAGCGTTCCTTGGTCTTTGGCTGATGATCCGACAGCCGGAAACATTGCCAACCGATAAACGCATATCCTTCCGGCCGAAGCTGCTGTTCCTCAATGCCCGGCGCATCCTGTCAAAACGGCGGGTGGCGCTGCTGATCATGGCGACCGGGATCGTGTTTGGGGCACAACTCCTCTATCTCAGCACGGCGGCCGACTTGTTCTTCGACGCCTATGGAATCAAGGAAACCTTTCCTTTCTATTTTGCAATGCTTGCCACAGGCGTGGGGCTTGCCTCCTTTCTCAACGCAAAGCTCGTACAACAGTTCGGGATGGACGGTATGGCGCGCGCCGCCTTCATGGGATTGGCATCGACCGGGCTTCTGATGTTGCTCGTTTCCATACTCTGGGGCGGCCACCTGCCTCTTGCCGTCCTGATGGTGTTCTGCTTTTCAGCCTTCTTTGCCATTGGCATATTGTTCGGCAATCTCAATGCCATGGCGATGCGCTCTCTTGGCGAGGTTGCGGGGTTGGGCGCATCGCTGATCGCTTCAGGATCGAGCCTCATTGCCACCCTGTTCGCTATCGGAATTGGCCACTTCTATGATGGTACAACAATGAATTTGGCAGCCGGTTTCTTCATCGCCGGAGTCAGTTCGCTCGTTCTGGCGGAACTTGCCGTAAAGGCGGACACCGCGCCCGTCGAAGCGGTTCGATGAAATAGCAGCGCGTCCCCTAACCCCCTTCAACCACCGGGTGCACGACTGTTGCGGTCCTGCGTTCCTGTTAAGGGCGGTGTCGCGATTTGGGTTGCAAGGCTCATCTACAGTTTTCAGTAGAACGGCGAAACGAAACACGACTGCCCGCGATGAGGCCACGACTACCCGTCAATCATGACAACACACAGCTCTTTGTTAACCTTCTGTTAACCATTTCTTCGCTACACCGAGGCAACAGAAAATTTACCAAGTTGAATGATGTGTTAACACAATCCCGGCCGATCCGTCTCAAGGGACGATCCTTCCTAGCGCTCGCACTGACACCAGAATTGCCGTTCGAAGACTGGCTTGTCCAACTCGACGCGCTTGCCTCCCGTTCTGCCGGTTTTTTCCTCCGGCGGCCGATCGTGCTCGATGTTCAAGGGCTTGAGCTGGAGCGAGCGCAGCTGCGTGATCTCGTCAGCCAGCTGGGTATGCGCAACGTCAGGATCATGGGGATCGAAGGGGCTCGCTCCTCGCTGCTTGGCCCGGACCTGCCGCCCGCGATGGCGGATGGACGCCCTGCTTCCGACGTCGAAATCCCGCCAACTGACGAGGCGCAAAAACCGGTTCCGGTGGAGAACATTATTACGCCCGTTGCGCCCTTGCCAAGGGCAACGCCATCAATTGTCGTCAGCCAACCCGTCCGTTCAGGGCAATCGCTCCACTACCCGGAAGGAGACGTCACGGTTGTGGGCTCGGTCGCATCCGGGGCGGAAGTCGTCGCCGGCGGCTCTATTCATGTCTACGGCGCGCTCCGGGGACGGGCGATGGCGGGTACGATGGGCAATTCTTCAGCTCGCATCTTTTGCAGGAAACTTGAGGCTGAGCTGATCGCGATCGACGGCTTCTATCTGACCGCCGAGGATATGGAGCCGGGTCTGCGCGGAAAACCGGTGCAGATCTGGCTCGAAGGCGAAGCGATCAGAGCTGAAGCGCTCAGCTGATCGAAGACGTATTCCTACTTTAATTGGAGAGGTACATGGGCAAGGTAATCGTGGTTACGTCCGGCAAGGGCGGCGTCGGCAAGACAACGTCGACTGCAGCATTGGGCGCTGCCCTGGCGCAAAATGGCGAAAAAGTCGTGGTGGTGGACTTTGACGTCGGCCTACGGAATCTCGACCTCGTCATGGGCGCGGAAAGACGCGTCGTCTATGACCTTGTCAACGTCATCCAGGGCGAAGCCAAGCTGACGCAGGCACTGATCCGCGACAAGCGGGTGGAAACACTCTATCTGCTCCCGGCCTCGCAGACCCGCGACAAGGAAAATCTCACACCGGAGGGCGTCGAAAAGGTCATCGCCTCGCTCAAGAGTGCTTTTGACTGGGTCATTTGTGACAGCCCTGCCGGCATCGAGCGCGGCGCAACGCTCGCCATGCGCCACGCCGACGTTGCCATCGTCGTGACGAATCCAGAAGTCTCCTCGGTACGCGATTCCGACCGTATCATCGGTCTGCTGGATTCCAAGACGGTGAAGGCGGAAAACGGCGAGCCGATGGAGAAGCACCTGCTGCTTACGCGCTACGACTCGGCGCGCGCGGAGCGTGGCGACATGCTCAAGGTCGAGGACGTCCTGGACATCCTGTCGATCCCGCTTCTCGGCATCATTCCGGAGAGCATGGATGTCTTGCGTGCGTCCAACGTCGGCGCTCCCGTCACCCTGGCGGATGGCCGCAGCGCTCCTGCCATGGCCTATTTCGAAGCAGCCCGCCGGCTCAGGGGCGAAATCCTGCCTGTTACCATCCCTGGCGAAAAGCGGGGTTTCTTCGGCAAGATCTTCGGAAGGAAAGCGGCATGAATTTGTTTCGTTTGTTTTCCCGGCCGCAATCTGCTCCGGCTGCCCGCGAGCGGCTGCAGGTCCTGCTTGCCCATGACCGTGCCTCGACCGGCGATTCGGACCTCGTCACCAAGTTGCGCGACGAAATCCTTCGCGCGATCTCCAAGCATATGCAGGTCGATAGCGAGAAGGTCAGCGTAAAACTGGAGCGCGGTATCCAGGTCTCAACACTTATCGTCGATGTCGAAATTCCCTTTGATGCAGCAAGGAAGGCGGCCTAACCGGCCGCCACCTTCGTTGAAGAGACCGCCGACAACAGCAACAGAACCTTCCGGCTGATAAAATTGAAAAAGGCTCCTTGATCTTCCCATGGTTGGAATTCCCACATTCACGGGAGGACATCGAAAGGAGATGACTATGTACGAATTCCACATCCCAACCATGACATGCGGCGGCTGCAAGAGTGCGGTGGAACAGGCTTTAAAATCTGTAGATGCGGCGCGCTCACGCGCAATCGACCTGACATTACGGTAGGTTCAAGTCCAAATGGCTCTTCACCCTGCAGTGATTGGTCAAGCGATGAGCAAGCTGGTTACCCGGCCGCTGTCACCCAATTTTGACGTCCACTACAGTTCCTCGAATACCGCCCATGCAACCTTGTTTAAGGTCTTCGTTTTTCTCCGATGCAGTAGTCAGCGAAGACGTTCCAAGCCAGCCCATCCGGGAACTGTTCAAACCGCACTTCGAGATCGGCTGAGATTGTCCGGTAAACGGTTTTGAGCGGTGATCAGTTCGAACATGCTGCTCTCACTTGTTGCCCGGAGGTTCGGGTTTGTAACATCGACGGTCTTGAGTTCCAGGTCGGTGAGTCGAAGGCCTGATTTGCAGCGGAGAGTGGGAAACGCTATATTAGGACCATAGGAGATGGACGATGCTTTTGAAGAAGTTCGACGAAAACAAGGAAGCCCTGATGCAGATCGGCCGGGAAGCAATTGCAGAGCGCCGCCGTCTGGGCTTGCCGATCTCCGCCAAGGACCTCGAAAACGAGGCCAAGGATCGTGCCGAACACGAAGAAATCCGTGTTCCTGCTGCCATGAGGCAGTAATCAGTTGCAACCATCGTGTGTCATCCTCGGCGGTCCGAACGGGTCCGGCAAGTCGTCTGCGTACGCGAAGCTGCAGCTCGATGGCCGATGAGATCGCGAAGGCACTGACCGGAACCGGAGACGGCAGCGCGGCGGGCATGGCAGCGGGCAGGGCGGCTATCAGGCGTCTCGCAGAGATGATCGCCACCAAGACATCTTTCACCTACGAAACCACGTTGAGCAGCCAGCAGTCCATCAACCTCAATTTCAATGCCGCAAAATGTTGCATCCTGTGCCGCCGATGGAAACACTATTCCTGATAGGTCGCGGGAGACGGCCTTCAAGCCCTTGGGCATCTTCCGTTCCTCTATCTCTGAGACTTGCCCCCGCGGCTCCCTGCGGGGGTCCTTTTTCATTCGTCCTCGCGGTATTCGTACAGTGCGCCGGGTGGCATCATCGCGACGATCTCTGCGCGCCTGCGGTTGTAGAGGATTGTTTGCCTTCTGCGCCGTCTCTCTGAGAAACTCGGCTAGCTGCTCCTGGTCTCCCTGGATCGTCCGAGCCCGACAGCTCGGGATCAGCTCGACAGTCGGCCTCGGTAGCAGCTCGACGACTCGCTTCAGGTGGCAAGCCTTCCAATTCATCACCAACCTTCTTTCCTTCTACTCCCCACATCTTCTGATAGTCCGTGGGCGGCACTCCATGGCGAACCATGAGGAAGCTGACGAGCAGCATAGATGTCAGTTGCGTAACCCTGAGGAACCCGTCCGAAATGTCGTAATAGTTGGCCTCATCCTTTTTCGGATCCTGTCCATGGATCACGAACTGGGCCGTTCGATTAGCGTCATCTGTCCCAGCCAGAACAGGCCAGAAGTGCCGAAATGAGAGATGAACGAAGTCGCTCAGCTCATCGTAGAACGGGCCGACCCAAGGATGATCTTCAGTCAGCTTGTTCTTCAGATAGGCGTCCATCACCTTCTCACCGTCGACCGGTTTCAGCTTCCGATAGGTAGCCCTGCCGTAAAAGATCTCCGCGATGTCATGCTCGGAGTCGGTCATGTTCTCCGGCTGGATGATCTTCGCCATCATGCCAATTTTCGCTTTGGCCGGCATCGGTGTACCCGCCCGACAGTCGCTGGCGACAGGGCAGGTGGACGACAGCCAGCAGGGTCAGTTCCAAGGCGTGCTCGCATCGGCCGTGAGCCTTGCCTCGATCGTGGCTCCGCTCGCGTTCTCAAGCTTCTACTTTGTCGTCAAATCGCAACGGCCCGGCGCGATCTGGCTATCGGTCGCCATCATCTAAGCAATCAGCGTGCCACTCGTGCTCGGCTTGCATTTTGAAAAGCCGAAAACAGCCGCCACCCTTTCGGATGGCGGCCTGATTTTGTTATCGAATGAAAAGCTCAAATACGTTGGGAGCGTAGTAGTAGCCGTCACTGTGCCGGCGATATCCACGGCGATGTTCGCGATAGCCGCGATGCCCATTCCCGTATCCGCGGCGATCACGGCGACCCCTCGACACGATCATGGCAGCGGTCACGCCCCCGCTCGACACGATCCTGCCTGCTGTGTTGGACCTTTCCACCGGAGCTGATCATCGTCACGTGCCGATATTGCGCCACTTCAATGTCAGATGTCATCTGAAGCCGCGGTTGTACCAGAGGCGCCGCTGAGGTCGACGATGTCAAACCGATGACCACCGCAATCGCGGCTGCGCTCAATGTTGAAACAATCCTGTTCATAGTCCATCCCTTCGAAGTGATGGCAGACATGCACTTGTGCCCTTAAGCTCCATGTGAACAGTTTCCTAGACCGATAGGATTAAAAGCCAGGCGATCGCCGCTGCGGCAGCCGACGTTTTGAATGCCTATCGATCGCAAGAATCATGAATTCTTGCAGTCATTCCCCACCGCTTGATCTTCGGGCTGCCGCGCTCTGTTGAGGCAAGCGCCCTAAGGGACCTGAAAACTCATTGAGCACGATGAGGCTTCCCGCATTTGGCGCAGGGCAAAAATAAACATGACTATTAAAGACAAGTTTGATCCGTCGTGTTATAGGCACCGCATTCTCGTGCTTTAAACATGTCTTATGTGAAACCAAGGATGCGCATGAAAGCCGTGATGAAGCCCAATAGGTTCCATGCCAGATCGGCCCTGCGATTCTATCCGGACTAAGGCCATGATCGATTTGGAAACGCACCACGAGGTCTACATTGCCAACAGGACGGCATTGATAGCCTATGCCACACGGATTCTCGGCTCCCGGGAAACGGCCGAGGATATCGTGCAGGATGCCTTCCTTCGGTTTGCGCCTGCCAACATGAACGCAGGCCCATCCGCGCAAACGCTGGCCTATCTCTACAAGATCGTTCGCAACCTTTCTTTTGACTTCCTGAAACGGCAGAAGATCGAGAAACGGGAACAACAGAACGAGCCGCCGTTCTGGTCGATACCGAACGAGACGCCGACGCCGGAAGAATTCGTTGCCGTCACAGATGAGGTGCGGCGCATATCCGAGGTCCTGAATGACCTTCCGGTCGAGATCCGCATTGCGCTCGAAATGCACCGGTTCGGCGGCTATACGCTGGAGGAGATTGCAGCGCACTTGGGCATCTCGGTTGCCACCGCCCATCGCCATGTGCGAACCGCCATGATGCGGGTGGCAACCATGATCGCCGCCACATTCTAAAAACGTGCAACCCGCGTGAAAAAAAATAGACCGCAGTTCGTCTTTGTAGGACAGAAGATGATTCGGATAGAACTGTTCGAAATGGCACGGCCGCAGCGGTACAGGTAAGCATTTTGACCCAGGACAATCACATACCGCCGACAATACTGGAAGAAGCCATGGACTGGTTTCTCAATCTCAAGGCACGCGAGAACTGTCCGCAGACCGAGCATGACTTCAAAAACTGGCTCTCCCGCTCTCCCGTGCATGAGCAGGCCTTCGAACGGGCATTGAAAACCTGGGCACAACTGGGCGAAGTGCCACCGGTCCACGCGCACCTCTGGAGGCCGGTCGCTGCCGCACCTATGCCGGCGCGGCGCTCCCGGAAAATGTGGGTTGCCGGGGCAGCTCTGGCGCTTGCGGCCTATGCGGTGGCGTTTCTTGCCGGGCCCTCACTTCTTCTGCACCTGGAAGCGGACCACATAACCCGCACCGCCGAAAGCCGAACCCTGACGCTTGAAGACGGCACGATCGTTGAGATGGGCGGCGACAGCGCCATCACGACGCAAATCACCGCCTCCATCCGCCGGGTCATCCTGTTGTCGGGAGAAGCATTTTTCGACGTTGCCCATGATGCATCACGCCCCTTCACTGTCGACGCCGGCGGAGTTTCGGTTGCCGTTCTCGGAACAGCTTTCGACGTGCAGCTGGCGGATGGGGAAACGACCGTCGAACTGGCGCGCGGCACCGTTGCCATTTCTTATGACGGATCGAAGCACAGGCAGAATTTCGAGCTATCTCCGGGCGAGATGGCGTCCATCGATCATAGTACCGGCGCTGTTATGCGCAGCTCGATCGCGCCAGAAGACATCGCCGCCTGGAGGACTGGGAAGATGTTCGTCAATGACGTGACCGTCGCTTCGGCGGCTGAACGCCTGCAGCGCTACCATCCAGCCTGGATCAGCGTGCCGGATGCGGCACTCGCGAGCCGGAGGGTCACTGGGCTCTATGATCTTAAAAATCCCGATGCAGCCCTCGAAGCTATCGTGAAACCCTTTGGCGGCAGGGTTCATGAGGTAACTTCTTACGGGCGCGTACTCACCCGATTTTAACCTGACAAAAACAATCAGAAAAAATCCTGCTCTGGTGAAAAAAAATCCGGAGCGGGTCGTCTTTGGTTCGAAGCGCATGCTGGGGCAATGCGCGGAAAACCGAGACGGGGGTAATATGAGTTCGCCGAAATGCCGTAATGGAAATGCCATCTCGCAAGAAAAGCGCCACCGCGCCATCGGTTTGCGCCTCTTTGCAGTCACGGCGATCGTTGGACTTTCGTCCATTGCCATTCTGCCTCAGCATTCCGCGTCTGCACAGGAAAAGACATCACGGAGTGGCAATGCCCGCACTTTCGATATACCCGCCCAGCCGCTTTCCAGCGCTCTGAACGCCTTTGGCCGGCAATCCGGTCAACAGGTAACGCTTGCGGCTGCGACATCACGCGGCATGCGTTCCAGCGCAGTCAGCGGCTTGCTAGACCCGAACCAGGCGCTGGCGCAGCTCCTCAGCGGAACCGGAATTTCCTATCAGATTTCCGGCGGAACGGCCGTGATCGGCTCGACGACACCGACCGGCGATAGTGGTGCTGTTTCCGTCGCGGGTGCTACAGCACTTGATCCGATCTCTGTTTTTGGCAGCGGCAAACTTGGTGCCGGTGAGATCCAGATCTCGTCGGAAGAGTTGGCGCAAAAGAACCCTGCCAACATCGCCGACGTCTTTGCAGGCGAGCCCGGCATCTCAGTGGGCAGCTCCCTGCCGATGTCGCAGAAGGTCTACGTGCATGGCATCGAGGAAACCAGTCTTGCGGTCACCATCGACGGCAGCCGCCAGAACAACAAGGTCTTCCACCACAGCGGCACGAACATGATCGATCCTGCTCTGCTCAAGGCCGTCGGCGTCGATGCCGGTATTGCTCCGGCCGATGCAGGGCCGGGAGCACTCGCAGGCGCGATTGCCTATGAGACCAAGGATGCACGCGACCTCCTGGATGGAGATGGTGTGGGCGGCCTCGTCACGGCGAGTTACAATTTCAACAGTGACACGGTGACCACCGGTCTCACCGCGTACGGCATGAAGGAAGGCCTGGAATTTCTAGGCTATTTCAACTTCGCCAACGGCAACAATTTCACCGCCGGCAACGGGAACATCGTTGAAGGAACAAGCAGCGACTTCCTTAGCGGAATGGGTAAGGTTGCCTATGAGTTTGAAAGCGGAGACCGGATCCAGATCAGCCATGATCGCCTTCGCGATGATGCACCTCGGCCTTACCGGGCCAACGCCGGCTTCGTCGATAGCGGAAGGCCTTGGGAGCCCCGTGTTCGTGACTATACGCTCGATCGCCAGAACACGGTGTTCACCTTTACCGACAGCATCCCGGAGGGCTGGTGGGATCCGAAGTTCGTGCTTGCCTACAGTAGGACCGAACTCGAAGTTCCAGTCTACTCGCCGCCCCGGCTTGCTATCCCCCCATACCCGGCGACGGGCACGACCGACAGCCTGAACGGCAAATTTGAAAACAAGTTTTCCTTCGATATTGGCAACATCGTCGCCGGCGTCGATTTCTACAATGACCAGGCCGAGCTTGAAGACCTGTTTGAACCAGGCACCGAAAAAGCACGCAACATAGGCCTCTATGCTCAGGTACGGCTCGAACCCGGGGAGCGGACCCGCCTGTCCTTCGGGGCACGCGGCGATAATCAAAAATTTACGGGAACCACCGGACAGGAATGGACCAATTCAGGGCTCAGCGGCAATATTTCCGGTGAATATGATCTCATTGAAGACTTCCTGACAGCAAAGGTTGGCTACTCCCATGTCTGGGGTGGCATCCCACTCGCCGAAAACTTCATTTTTAATCCAAACTGGAATTATGGCGACGGCCCAAAGCCGGTGACAGCAGACAACTATAACCTCGGACTGGAAGCGACCTATGGCGACTTCACGATCGAAGGCAGTGTCTTCCAGACCGATCTCGCCGATGCACGTGCCCCGCGTTACCAGATTCTGCGGGGGATAGAAGCGCATGATGTTCGCTCCACAGGCTTTGACATCGGCGGGGGCTACAACTGGGGTGATGGCTATTTCAAGGTGAAATACGCCAATATCGACGTAGAGATCGACGGGAAACCGGCTGATTCCGATATCGGCAGCTACCTCGCCGCTCCGGCCGGCCAGACCATAACTCTGCAGGCAGTCCATACGTTCACCGACTGGGGCGTTACCTTAGGCGCCGATGCCGAGATCACACTCGACTATGATGACGTTGCCGTCGGCAGCAAGCCTTACGAAGGCTATCAGGTGTTCAACGCCTTCATCGAATACCAGCCGCCGTCCAGACCCAATCTGACGTTCCGCGCCGACCTCAAGAACATCTTCGATGAGACTTACGCCGATCGGGCGACCTACGGCCAGGAGTTCCCCAACGTCACGCCGCTCTACGAATCCGGCCGTGCCTTCATCCTGACGGCGAAGGCAACATTCTGATCCACCCGGTGCGCATCATCGGGCGTGATGGCTGCTGACAAGAGAGAGCGGGCGCACACTTCCCGCTCTCCGCTACCCAAAGTCGAAAGACAGGAGTTCCTTATGCAAGAAGCGACAACCCGTTTTACAACGGAAAACGGTCAGAAATACCTGACCCAGCTCTGCAAGCATTTCGCCCACAAGATCACTGTAGCCCAGGACGACCGTGGCGGTGAGCTCAAATTCTCCTGCGGAACGGGATATCTGCAAGCGCGTGAGGACGGGTTGCACATCCGGGTGCGTTCGCCGGACGACGCCAATCTGGCAGACACCAAATCGGTCATTGAGGATCACCTCCTCCTGTTCGCATTCCGGGAACATACGGGGCCACTGCACTGGCAGGCGACGGGCTGAAAACGAAGTCTCCGACGGGGCACGGACCCTCATGACTGGAAATTCAATGCGTTGAACGGGAAATCGGCAACGCTTTCGGGCGGCGTTGCGTGTCGCATGCCGAGGATGGACAAAATGCAATCGTCAAGGCAAATCGCAGAAACGGCAACCTTCCAGAGTTTCGCCAATTGTTACCTGCGCGAGGTCAACCCCGGCGAGCCGGTAGCCCACCGGACCCCAGGCGGCACTGTTGACTGCATCGAATGGTCGCTGCCGCGGCAGCAGATGATCTTGCGCGCCGAACTGACCTCCTCTTCTCTCTGCGGCCCGCAACATTTCGGACGAATCTGGTGCAGGGGAGAATCGGAAGCGAGGTGGCGCCAGTTCGAACTCATGTCGGCGCTTCACAGCCTGGTTCACGAAACATACCGCCAAGTCGAAGACGGCCGTGTGGATGCCCTGCGCGGTTTCGAACTCGAACTTTTGATGCGCGTTCTCGACAGCTATCAGCAGACCTCCCTTTTCATCGACAAGGCACTGCCCGCACCGGCAACCGGCGACGGCTTCATCGAAGCCGAACAATCGCTTGTCTTCGGCCACTGGCTGCACCCGACGCCGAAAAGCCGGCAAGGCATGGCTTTCTGGCAGCAGGAGAGCTACGCTCCGGAACTGCGTGGCCAATTCAAACTGCATTATTTCGCCGCGAAGATAGACCTCGTCCGGCATGCCTCGGCCCGGCCGGTGGAAGCTCATGAAATCACCCGCTCTCTGGCAGACAGCTCCGGCATCACCCGGTCCGTCGGGCATGACGAGTATCTGCTGCCAATGCATCCGCTGCAGGCCGAAGCGCTGTTACTCGACCCCGATATCCAGGCCATGCAACAGGACGGTGGACTGCGTCATATCGGACCTGCCGGCGCACTTTTCACCGCAACCTCGTCCGTCCGCACGGTCTACAGCGCTGGAAAAGACTGGATGCTCAAGTTCTCTCTGCCGGTGCGTATTACCAACTCCATCCGTCTCAACCGGCGCCAAGAACTGGAGGCGGGCGTTGCCATGGCCAAGCTGATCGACCGGATCGGCTTTCCCAAGCGGTCGGAAAATTTCCGGATCATCCAGGACCCGGCCTATATCACACTCGACATACCCGGCCGCAGCGAAAGCGGGTTTGAAGTCATCTTGCGCGAGAACCCTTTCCGGGGCGATAAGGGCAAAGGCGTGATCACGGTTGCGGCCCTGACCGCTGACCCGCTACCGGGGGCCGCCTCGAGGCTGGAGCGCATCATCCGCAGACATGCCATAAGAGGCGGAGAGCCCCTATCGAGCGTCTGCCTTATCTGGTTTCAACATTATCTCACGTGCGCCGTCGAGCCGTTGATCCAGCTTTATGACGACTACGGCGTGGCACTCGAGGCCCATCAGCAGAACAGCCTTCTCGATATCAGCGCGGGTTATCCATCAGCCAGCTACTACCGTGACAATCAGGGATTCTATCTGTCCGAGCGCTACCGCGGCCTACTTTCCGGCTACGTGCCAGAGGCCGAAACCATCGCATCGCTGTATTTCCCGGAAAGCGAAATCCGCGACCGCTTCGCCTATTATCTCATCGTCAACCAGGTCTTTTCGATCATCAGCCGGATGGGGCATGACGGCCTCTGCGACGAGAGCTTTTTACTGCGGATGCTGCGCACACATCTGGAACGCTGCGCCCTCAAAATGACGGGTGCCGGACGGGATTTCGCCCGCCACGTTCTGGACCTTCCGACAATCTCCTCGAAGGCCAATCTGACGACCCGGCTGTTCGACGTGGACGAACTCCAATCCCAAAACGCGCCGACACTTTATCGGCCAATGCCTAATCCACTGCGCGCACCGGCGGCGTTAAGCGTCCCAAGGACAAGCCATGCCATTGCCTCTTGATCTCAAAGGGCGGCCGGATGAGCGTGTATTGCGCCAATTGGTAGCCGCACTTCTGTACGAAGGTGTCATCGATGCGCGTCAGACCTTCGATGGCCAGTCAACACTGTTCCATTGGTCGCTTGGCGGCCGGGCGTACCGGTGCAGCGGCTCAATCGGATCTTTCGGCCGGATCCGCCCTGCTGCTGGCTCGGTCGCGATACAGGACGACAGCGGTGCGTGGGGCGAAGCCTCGCTTGCCCAATTGGTATCGGCCCTGTCCGGCACCGGCATTTCCCGCGGCCGGCTGCTTGGCGAAATGACACAGACGATTGCCTTTTCCGAATGGAACGGCCGCAATCTTCCTGTACGGCCCCGCCGCCATATGTCTTACGCCGAACTTGAGGGTGCGCTTGACGAGGGCCATCCCTATCACCCCTGCTATAAGGCCCGGACCGGATTTTCGGATACGGACCACGCAGCCTACGGCCCCGAGGCGGCCAGGCCATTCCAGTTAATCTGGCTCCTTGTTGCGGGAAAGTATCTCCGCCAGGCGCTACCGGCTGGCGAAGGAGATTTCTGGAAAGCGGAACTTGGCCCGGAAACATGGGCCCACCTGCAGGCGATGCAGAAGGAGTTGGGACTGTCACCGGAAGACTTCGGGCTGGTGCCGCTGCATCCCTGGCAATGGCGTAATCTCGCAGAAACCCTGTTTGCGGGCTGGATTGCAGCGGGAGAAGCCTATTGCCTTGGCCCGGCTGGCGACCGCTACACCGCCACCCAATCGGTGCGCTCCCTCCTGAACATGGACCGGCCGCTGGCTGCCAGCATCAAGCTGCCGCTGAACATGGTCAATACATCGTCCCGGCGAACGCTGGAGCCGCATTCCGTTTGCACCGCGCCAGTGGTCTCGCGCTGGATCGGCGATATCGTTGCAGGAGACCAACTCTTCCACGACCGTTATCCGCTGACGATCCTGCAGGAATATGCAGGCCTCATCGCCGATGCCGGCGGCCCGCTTGCCGGTCACCTGGGTGCGATCTGGCGTCAGAATGCGCAGGCAACGCTGCTGCCGGGAGAGGCGATCATTCCCTTCAATGCTCTGATGATGATCGAAGCAGATGGCAAGCCATTTGCCGACGAGTGGATCGGCCATTTCGGTCTGATGGCGTGGTTGAACCGGCTCGTTGAAATCGCAGTCTTGCCTGTCTGGCATCTGCTCGTGCATCACGGCATTGCAGTCGAAGCGCATGGCCAGAACATGCTGCTTGTCCACCGCGATGGCTGGCCGGTGCGGCTCATCCTGCGTGATTTCCACGACAGCATGGAATTCTGCCCGGCCTTTCTGCGTGAACCGGAAAAGGCGCCGGATTTCCTGTTACTGAACCCGATCTACAGCGAAGCAGAGCCGGATCAGTATTACTGGACGGATAATCTGGGTTCACTGCGCGAACTGGTGATGGACACACTGTTCGTCTACAACCTGACCGAAATTTCCCATCTGCTTGACCATTGCTACGACCTGCCGGAAGCGCGCTTCTGGCAGCGCGTCGAATGCCTGCTGACCGCCTATGCGCAAGAGAACGGCATGGCTGAACGGCAGGCACAGCTCGGCTACGACCAGCCGAATATTCTCACCGAATCCCTGATGACACGGAAGCTGTTCGCGCTGAAGCCGGAGTACCACCACATGGTGCCCAATGCCTTGGCCGCGGATCAGCGTCAACGAAGGAGAAAGCCATGATCCGTATCGAAGACAGGCTTTATGATCACGCCAATTTCGAGGAAACCTCCGCCCGCCTGGCAGAACAGGCCGGGTTGCACAATCACGAAGGCGGCCGCTATGCGGTGTGCTTCACTGAGACCGCCGACTGGTTGTCTGTGTTTTTCGCTATTCGCAAAGCAGGCGCGAGCGTTCTGCCAATCCATCCCGGAACACCTTATCCAGCAGCCCGCAAACTTGCCATCGGCGCCGGCTGCGACCGGCTGTTCTACAACAGCCTCACGGCCGAAGTGCTGGATGCGCCGGCACGGGGCTCGCCAAAGGGGCAGCTTCTACAGATGAGTTCCGGCACCACCGGCGCGCCGAAATGCGTGGCGCGGAGCTGGGACGAGATCGACGCGGAAATCGAAAGCTACGTGCGGACATTCCGCGAGCCGGAGGATATGACGCCGGTCGTCGCCTGCCCGGCCACCCATTCCTACGGACTGATCTGCGGCATCCTCGTTGCGCTGAAGCGCGGCCAGACCCCGGTGATCGTCAATACCGCAAACCCGAAATATCTGCTGAAAGTGCTGCGCGAGACCGAGCGGCCATTGCTCTATTCCTCCCCAGCAATCCTGCAGACGCTCGCCCGGCTTATGCCGGAGGGCGAGCAGATTCACGCGGCGATGACATCGGGCACTCTGCTTCCCGACGTCTGGTTCACCGCGATCCGGGCGAAGAGCCGCTTCTTGTTCCAGCAATATGGCTGCTCTGAATCCGGTTGCATCGCCATCAATCCCGATGTGACAGCAGCAGGAGACATGGGTTTTGTCCTTCCGCATCTTTCGGCTGGGACCGGAGGCAGCGCTGATGAACCAGGCGAGATCGTCGTAACGGGTATGGATTGCAATGCCATCCATACCCGTGATCTCGGTTATCGCCGCGCTGACGGCATGCTGGTGTTCATCTCGCGACTCGACGATATGATCAACGTCTCCGGTCTCAACGTCTATCCCAAGGATGTCGAGGATGCCGTGATGACGATGCCCGCGGTGACCGACGCCGTCGCCTTCCGCAAGAGCGACCGGTTTGCCGGTGAGCGGGTCGCCCTACTGTTCAGCGCGGCCGAAGCCGTGGCGCCGCAGTCGGTGCGCGAGTGGTGCAGCCGCAATCTCGCCAGCCATCAGCTGCCGATGGAGATCCTCCAGATCGATACGATCCCCCGCCAGGGCAACGGCAAGATCAGCCGCCGCGACGTCGCCGCACGTCATGCAGCCGGCGAATTTGCAACGTCGGTCGCCGGAGCAGCCTCATGACCAACACCGAAATCCTCACGGCCATCCATACGGTGCTCACCGAGCAGATGGCACACGCGCATATGGACGGCTTTGGCCTCGAGGCCCGACTCAACGAAGACCTCTATCTCGACTCCGTCCTGATCCTGCAGATCTTCCTCAATCTCGAACTGGAATACGGCCTGTCCGTCCGGGAGGAAGCCATCGCCAGGCAGGATATCGCAACTGTGGCCGATCTCGTCGCTCTCTACGCACCTAAAACCACAGCAGTCACCGTTCCGGCCTTCGCGCTCACCGGCGGCATGACCGACGAAGGCGTGCATGGCGAGGCCTATCACGACATCAAGGTCCACTGCTTTGTTAGCTGCGTCTGCGACGGGTTGAAGCGGCAGGGGCTGGATCAACGGCCGTTCTATTTCGGCGTCTGGGACGCAAAGTTCTCGGTCAGCGACCGGTTCCAGCTTCTCTACCATACGCAGGAGATCAGCCAGGAATTCTTCCGGCAATGGTTTCAGCGGCTTTACGGCGTCACGGTGCGCGAGTGGTTCGATCCCGACAAGACCAAAATCGAGAACCTAGCCGTGCTGCTCGATCTCGTCAGGAACCGTGCAAAGACAGGTTCGGTCATGGTGATGCTCGACATGTTCCACCTGCCGGAGCGGGAGAACAAGTTCAATCAGAACCCCTTTCCACACTACCTCATGCTTCAGGAGACACCCGACACGGAAACCTGGTTCGTGCATGATCCGGACTATCGCTGGGAAGGCGAAATCGCCCGGGAAAAGGTCGTTCATGCCATCATGCAGCCAACCGTCGGTGGCGGCTATGTCTTTGATCGCGCAGAAGCAAAGGCCCCTTCGGCAGAGGAACTGAAGGCGTATTTCGAGGCCTGCTTCCTAGAGGACAGCAATCCGCTGGTTGATGCAGTTCGCAAGATCGTTTCGGTGCATATCGGGGGAACTGACGGCATCGCGCTTTCGGATCTTGCAGCCGCAGTCCGCGAACTGCCCGTTATCACCATCCGCAAATATGCTTATGAGCATGGCTTTGCCTTCTTCTGGCGGGCGTTGAAGCTTCCGGCCGCCGAATTCGAGACATGGTGCGCAGAGATCGAAGCGCTCGTTCAATCGCTGAAGACGCTGCACTACGCCTGCATGAAGCTCAGTCAGAGCGGCGACCGCGCGCTTGCGCCCACCGTTTTCGACCGGCTTGACGAGGCCGGCCGGCTGGAGACGAACCTGAAGGCTAAGCTTGCTGAAATCTTCGTCCTCTGGTGCGAGCGGAATATTCCGGAGCCCATTGAAGTTCCCATACTGAAAAGGGTTGCACGATGAGAGTATCGATCTGCACAATCACGTTCCGCCACCACCTGATCTCGCTCGGGGAAATCGCCGCCTGGGCGCAGTCCAATGACTTCCAGGGTATTGAACTCTGGGGCCCGCATGCGCGCAATCTGACACAGCAGCCGGAGCGCAACGCGGTCTGGCTCGACAGCTACGGCCTGTCGGTGCCGATGATCAGCGACTATCTGCCGGTGAACGCTGATCCGGAGACATTGCGCCGCAACACCGTTGATCTTTGCAGGCTTGCGCACCGCTGGCGGGCAAGGAAGATCCGGACATTTGCCGGAAATCGCGGCAGTCTTGACACCTCGACCGAAGATCGGCGCGTGATCGTGGAACGATTGAAAGAGATTTGCACGATCACCGCCAGCTACGGCACCCATTTGCTCGTCGAAACGCATCCGCAGACGCTGGCGGATACCGCCGCCTCCACCATGCAACTGATCGAGGAAGTCGATCATCCGTTCCTGGCGATCAATTTCGATACGCTGCATGTTTGGGAGGGTGGCGACGATCCCGTGGCTGTGCACCGGGCAATGAAGCCGCATATTCGCCACTACCATTGAAGAGCATTCTCACCCGGGCCGATCTGCCGGTCTTTGAACCCGCCAATGTCTACGCGGCCGCGGGATGCCGGGATGGCATGACGCCGCTATTCGAGGGCGCCCTCGACTATACCGGATTTCTCTCGGAGGTTTCCAGCGATCCGCAAGCTGATGCCTCGCTTGAATGGTTCGGCAACAATTGCCTTGATGTCCTACGCCGGGACCGCCGGCGGATCCGCCAGGTAACCGAGGGTCGTGAACCTGCCCGGCGAACAGTCAATTTCTAGGAAAACACCAATGATGAAAATTGCATCCATTGCCGGACTTCTGACCGTCACCCTCGCAGCGGCATCAAGCGCAGCCGATATTGACACAGCAAGAGGACAGGTCCCGATTGAGGCGACGCCCGCGAAGATCGCCGTCTTCGATATCGCGGCGATCGACACGCTGGACAGTCTGGGCGTCAAGATCGCAGGACTCCCGTCCAATCTTTACCTGCCGGAACTGGCGCACCTGAAAGATGGATCTGCCGTCGTTGGCGACATCTTCGAGCCCAATCTCGAAGCACTGAGCGAGCTTGCTCCGGACCTCATCATCGTTGGAGGCCGTTCCTCAACCCAGATCGAGGCGGCGTCGCAAGTCGCACCCACCATTGACATGACCATGGATGGCGACGACCTGGTTCAACAGGCAAAGACACGGCTCACGGCGTATGGCGCGCTGTTCGGCAAGCAGACGGAGGCCGCGGCCGGGGCAGAAGCGCTCGATGCCGTTGTCGAAAAGGCCAAAACCGCAGCCGTGGGCAAGGGCACGGCGCTGATCGTCATGACCAACGGTCCGAAGGTGACGGCCTATGGACCGGGATCACGGTTTGGCTGGGTACATTCCGCACTCGACCTGCCGGCAGCAGTTCCGGATGTCGAGGCGGCCACCCATGGCGAGGCCGTTTCTTTCGAGTTCATCCGCAATGCCAATCCGGACTGGCTTTTCGTGGTCGACCGGGCCGCAGCGATTGGATCAGAAGACCAGAACGCCAAGTCGACACTCGACAATGAACTGGTAGCGGAAACCACCGCATGGAAAAAAGGCCAGGTCATTTACCTGCCCGCGGGTGATTTTTATATCGCGGCCGGGGGCGTCAACGCGATGAGCCGGGTATTCACGGCGATCACTGATGCATATTCCAAGGCGAAATGACCGAAAAATCCTTACTAGAAAAGCAGCGGACGAAGCTGGCCGCCTGCGCGGCCTTTACCGTGCTTGTGATCCTGAGCATCTGCATTGGCGCAGGTGAGTTTTCGATCGCCAGCCTCTTTCACGATCCCGATGCGCGCCAACTTTTTGCCGTCAGCCGACTGCCACGAACGATCGCAGCCGTGCTGACCGGTGCGGCCTTAGCCATCGCTGGACTGATCATGCAGGCACTGGTGCGCAACCGTTTCGTCGAGCCCTCAACCGCTGGAACAGCCCAGAGTGCGGCCCTCGGCATCCTGATCATGACGTTGCTCTTTCCGGGGGCACCGCTTGCCGTTAAAATGCTTGCGGCCAGCGTCCTCGCGCTTGCCGGGACCTCGCTGTTCATGATGACCGCCCATCGGTTGCCGCCGACCCAACCTTACCTCGTGCCGCTCTTCGCGCTCGTCTATGGCGGCGTCATCGGCGCGGTCGTGACCTTCATCGGCTGGCAAACCGAGTTGCTGCAGTTCGTCGACATATGGACCAATGGCGAATTCTCTGGCGTTGTCCGCGGGCGCTACGAGCTGCTCTGGGGTATAGCAATCATGGCGGCCATCGCGTGGTGGGTCGCTGACCGGCTAACGGTGCTCTCTCTTGGACGCGATGCCAGCGTCGGGCTGGGTTTGAGCTACCAGCGCACGCTTCAGCTCGGACTTGTCATCGTCTCGGTGATATCGGCGCTGACCGTGGTAATCGTCGGCATCATCCCTTTTGTCGGCCTCGTCGTTCCCAATCTCGTCTCGCGCATCATGGGCGATAATATGCGGGCAACGATCCCGTGGGTGGGCCTGAGCGGCGCAACGCTGGTGCTCGGTTGCGATGTGCTTGGTCGCGTGCTGCGCTATCCGTATGAAATTCCGGTCGCAACAGTCATGGGGGTTGTCGGTGCAGCCTTGTTTCTGCGCCTGATGTTTATCCGGACGGCCAATGCTTGATCGCCGGCTTGTCATCCTTGCTGCTCTTGCCCTGCTTGCGATGCTCGCCTTCATGACGATCGAACTGCGCGGCAACATCGCTTTCGTTCTGCAATTGCGCGGGCTAAAACTACTCGCGTTGCTGCAGGTCGCCATATCCATCGCGGTCTCGACCGTGCTATTCCAGACCGTGACGGCGAACCGTATCCTGACACCCTCGATCATGGGACTGGACGCCCTTTATCTCTTTGGTCAGACAGCGCTGGTCTTTCTGCTCGGCGGCCTCGGCTATGCGAGCCTCAATGGGGGAGTGAAGTTTGGCATCGAAGTCCTGCTGATGATCGCACTTGCCATGATTTTGCTCTGGCCGCTGCTCAGGGCGCGCCTAGATATCAACCTGATGTTGCTGATGGGCGTGACGCTGGGCCTCCTCTTTCGAAGCTTGTCAGCGCTTCTCTCCCGGCTGATCGATCCAAATGCCTTTGCAGTGGTGCAAAGCGCCAGTTTTGCCAATTTCAACACGTTGCGGGCCGACCTTACCATTCTCGGCACGATCATCACCGTCATTACCGCGACCCTCTGTTGGCGTGCCCGCCATGTGCTGGATGTCATCGGGCTGGGACGGGAAACCGCCATCGGCCTCGGCATCAACTGGACAAGGGCGGCAGCCGGCGTTCTCCTGCTGCTTTCGATACTCGTCGCGGTCTCGACCGCCCTGGTCGGACCCGTCGCCTTCTTCGGATTGCTGGTCGCAGCGCTGGCGGAACGCCTGATGAGGACCCAATGCCACGGCCTGCTTCTGCCTGCCGCGGCCCTTGTTGCTGTGATTGTGCTTGTCGGCGGCCAGACCTTGCTCCAGCACGGGCTCGGCGGTGCTTCGATGCTCGGTGTCGTCATCGAGTTCGCCGGCGGCCTCGTCTTTCTCCTGTTGCTTGTGCTTGGAAGTCGAAAATGATCGAGATCGAAAACGTATCGCTGTCCTATCGCGATGTACCCATTCTGCGCGGGATCAATCTTTCTCTGCCGAAAGGCGGTATTACTGCGCTGGTGGGGCCGAACGGAGCCGGAAAATCCAGCCTGCTTTCGCTCATTGCCCGGCTACAACCGCTCCAGACTGGCCGGATAACCATTGACGGCCTACCCGTCGATAAGACCCCCAGCAGGCAGCTCGCGCAGCGCCTCGCAATCCTGCGCCAGGATGGCGCAGTGGCCAGCCGTCTCACCGTGCGCGAACTGGTGAACTTCGGCCGGTTTCCGCATCATCAGGGACGGCCGGGAAACGAAGATCTGAGGCTTGTCGAGGCGGCGCTGATGCAGTTCGAGCTGCAAGCGCTTTCGGATCGCTTCATCGATACACTTTCAGGCGGCCAGCGTCAGCGTGCGATGGTCGCAATGACCTTCTGTCAGGGGACAGACTATGTCCTGCTCGACGAGCCCTTGAACAA
Organism: Pararhizobium sp. PWRC1-1; assembly: GCF_049897905.1. NCBI lineage: Bacteria > Pseudomonadati > Pseudomonadota > Alphaproteobacteria > Hyphomicrobiales > Rhizobiaceae > Pararhizobium > Pararhizobium sp. PWRC1-1. The sequence goes on from NZ_JAFCXE010000019.1 coordinate 21,570, forward strand.
TCTCGACATGTTCCATGCCCGCCAGCTGATGCGCTCGCTGCGGGCGATTGCCGACGAACCGAAACGGACGGCAATCATCGTGCTGCACGATATCAACCAGGCAGCCGCCCATGCCGATCGCATTGTCGCCATGCGGGATGGCGGGATCATCGCCGACGGAACGCCGGAGGCAGTCCTGACGGAAGATAATCTCGAGGCGATCTTCGGCTATCGCATGCAGATCGCCCAACTGGCAGGCAAACCTCTGGTTCTTCATCACCTGTGAAATTGAGACTTTGTGGGTTTTCGACACTTCGCATGCGGTCCATAAGGCGCGCCAGCATAGCGTTCAAGCTGCCGGAATTGATCATCGATCCGTTTCAACGCCTGTAACGCCCCGCTGTGCCCAAGCTGGCCTTCACTGTCATCTTCCTCTGCCTGACGCGCCTGCCTCCCTGGAAACCAATAGGGCGCTTGTTCACAGCTTCCGACTTAGGAATGGCGAACCCTTGACGCCAAAACGCCAGAGGACATCGGCGGCTTTTGTAATCCCTACTCGCCGTCCGCAGGAAACCAGCGGCCGCTCAACAGGGACATCCAGGTGAAAGGGATCATCGGCGAGGGATTGGCCGTTGAGATCAACGGTTACTGCGAGCGCCTGGCAAAGGCGGCCTGGACCGGAGCACAGCAGAACAGGATTTTCCACGCTCCGCCGTTGCCGCATGAGATCCAACCGGGCCGTCGGCTGCAAAGCGCGGATCAACACAGCGCCAACCGCCTGACAGACAAAATTCAGGCACCTGTGAATTCCGTAGGAACGGTAAATGTAGACACTCCCTGGTGGGCCGAACATGGCCCGGTTTCGAGGGGTCTGACCATTGTAACTGTGGGACGCGGGATCCTCATGCGTATACGCTTCTGTTTCGACGATGAAACCGCCGGCACCTGCAACCGTAAATTCAGCCCCGATCAAATCGACTGCAACGATGGGTGCAGGGCGGTCAAAAAATGTTTTCATATGACGAATATCTTCTGGCACGTTGATAAGGCTTCTTTCTCGCATGGCCGACAACCTTTTCGTCCGGCTATCGGTGCTGGGACCCGCTCTAAACATAGCAGATATCTGGCGGCGCCGGATTGACGTTAATTCCAGGCAAAGACGTCAACCGCTTAATCACTCGCCTTTGCCAATTCACTCGCCAGCCGCTAGAAGCCGGAGGAAACCAACCGGGGCGCCGCATTGAAGACCATTGCCATCGATTTTGAAACTGCCAATGAGCAGCGTGGTAGCGCTTGTTCGGTGGGATTGGCCTGGGTCGAGGACGGCCGGATTGTTCGGGTAGAGGAGCGGCTTATCCGTCCAAGGGAAATGCGCTTTTCCTCCTTCAATATTGCCATCCACGGTATCCGCCCGGAGCACGTGGAGGACGCCGGTGAGTTTCCCGAGGTCATGGACGAATTTGCCGATGATTTTGCCGGCGCTACCATGATCGCCCATAATGCAGCCTTCGATTTTAGCGTCTGGCGCTCTTGTCTCGACCTCTACCGGCAGAGTTACCCCGAACTTTCCTACCTTTGCTCGGTGAAGATGGCCCAAAGGGTTTGGCCAGATCTCGGATCGCATAAACTCAACGTCCTGGCCCGTCATCTCGGCCTGACTTTCAGGCATCATAACGCAGCCGAAGACGCGGCGATATGTGCCCAGGCGGCTCTGGCGATTGCCCGCTCCCTGCGGGTCGCGCATGTCCGCGACATTCCGGTGATGATTGGCATGAGGGCCGGGCGGCTGTTTTCCGGCGGCTATGACGCCTGCACTTGCCGTAGAAAATAATAGAATGCCGGCGATTGATCGAGATCAAAGCCGACACAGGCCGACCGGTTTACACCTTCTTGGAAATCAAGGGAGGTTTACATGCCTATTGAAACAATCATCGTGGTTGGCGGCGTTGTCACCGCGTTTGCCGCTTTCGCTGGTGCCCTGGCATTCGGGATCATCACATCAGGACATGCACCTCGCCGATAAGCATACGCGCACATTTCGGGGAGACCGCCTCCCGATGGCGGCCAAGATTTTAATCGGGCGCAAGATCTTGACGGCCTCAAATGCGGGATCAGCGCCCGTTTGCCGCAATGCCAAAACCCGAGCAGCCGCGATTTGCAACGACTCTTCGTTTGCTAATCACGACTAACCGACGCGGTTAGATGGCAAGATGCTAAACGGCCAGGTTATCACTCCGGAACCCTATCGCCCATGGCGCGTTGTTGCTTCACAAACGGGACCTGACCCGTACTTGAAGGAGAGAAGACGTGTTGAAGAAGTTCATTTTAATCGGTGCTATGTCCCTTTGCGCGCTGACAGCAGCCCCAGCATCGTTTGCCCAGACAGTCGAACTCGGCCGGGATGGCATACGCATAATTGAACCGGACTCGATGAACCGGCGCGACAATAGGGATCGAAATCAGCGCGATGAGATCAGCGAACGCCAGGCTGTGCGAATCGCGAGAAGTGAGGGTGTCCGCACCGTTGATGACGTCCGGCGGACACGCTCGCGTTATGTGATCCAGGGTTTAGATCGGCGCGGCAACGACATAGAAGTGAGTATCGATCGCCGTTCGGGCAATGTTCTGTCTGTGAATTAGACGCCTGCTCTGGACCGAACGTCCCGCATTTGGGAACCCGGGAAGGTGAAGTCCGGTTTTCCCGGGATGCCCGACCAGGCGTGTCTTGATAGAGGCCCGTGCTGTTCCGCTTCATTTCCGGACGGCCAAGGTCAGGCGCATGCCGTGGCCTTGGCTTCCTTCACGCGGGGATAGTCGTAGGCGTTCACTTTCGAGGTCGTATAACCGGCGCCGACCAGAGCCTCTGCAAGTTTGATCGCCGCCGTCACCCCGTCGATGACCGGTATGCCGGTTGCGTCGCGTAGCCGATCGCAGAGGGCGGACATACCGGCACAGCCGAGGATGATTGCTTCTGCCCGGTCTTCGCTCTTGGCCGCCTCGATCTCCCGGATCAGCAGCCGTTCCGCTTCTGCGGGATTCTCCTCCAGCCCGAGAACGGGAAGGTTGATGGCGCGGACGTTGCGACAATGCCGCTCCGCACCGTAGTTGTTTACAAGGTCCTCAATGATAGCAATCGAACGCGGCAGTGTGGTGATGATCGAGAAGCGACGGCTGATGGTCATGGCGACCTGAACGGCTGCCTGGCAAATACCGATGACGGGCCCGCGGGCCACTTCGCGCGCGGCGTGCAGGCCCGGATCGTCGAAACAGGCCACCACATAGGCATCAATACCCAGACGTTCACCCTTGCGGATTTCGTCCAGCATGCCGGGTACGGCCAGGGCTTCATCAGCGCCGCCTTCGATACTGACGGGCGTGCCAAGCGGATTGACGGCAGAGACCTGCGTGTCCCTTTGCTTGACGCGCAAAGCGCTCTCCAGCGCTTGGGCGGTCATGGAGGCGGTGGAGTTGGGATTGATGAGACGGATATGCATGGAATGGAACCTTTCAGCGTCCCTCAATCGCCCTGCGGCTTGATGAAATCGGCAATTGGCGGAGCCTTCAGAACGAACTGGCGGTCCGAGGTGATGTAGTTGTCGGCGTGCAGCCGGGCGATCGGCTGATATTGCTCGGGATCGACATAATGCCCGTCGCTATCCAGGCACTCGCGCCGGACATGCATATGGACGACTTCGCCGAGGACGAGGGTGCGGCGCGGGTAATCGATGAAGCGCTCGACCCTGCACTCGAAAATGCAAGGCGATTCCGCCGCGTAGGAAGCATCAATATTGGTGCAGGCGGCAGCGGTAAGACCCGCCATCGAAAGCTCATCCACCTCACTGTCAAAACCAAGGCCACAAACCAGCATCTGCTGTGAAAGCGCCATGTCGACCATGTTGATGGCGAATTCCTGCGTACGGCGCATATTGGCTGTCGTATCCTTTTCCTCGCCGTTCAAGCGCGGTTGGATGCCGAGGACGACAATGGCGGGATCATGGGAGAACACGTTGAAGAAGCTCATCGGCGCCGCATTGTTGTGGCCAGCCTGCGAGCGTGTCGTCACCAGAGCGATCGGTCGCGGCCCGATGAAATTCGTCAGCAGGCGATAGCGGCTTTGCGTATCAAGCTTTGTGAAGTCGAATTCCATTACACCGTCCCAAGTTAATAATCTACAATATCATTTCATATTGTCGACAATCCTGCAATCAAAATCGTGTTGTTACGGTTGACTTTTTCCACCGTTTCACGCTTGTCTAGCCCCAATGGGGAGTGAATTTGATGACTGAACAAAGTGGCCCTTCTACACAGCAAATTGTCGAGAAAGTCTGGCTGTCCATCGCAGAGCGCAGGCTGCGGCCAGGTGTCCAGCTCAAGGAAGAGCAACTGGCCACGATTTTCAATGTCAGCCGGGCGAGAATTCGCCAGGCGCTTGCCGTTCTTGAGCGGGATGGGCTTGTTACCATCATTCCCAATCGCGGTGCTTTCATTTGCAAGCCTTCGGTTGAGGAAGCCCGGGACGTCTTCTTCGTGCGAAGGACGGTGGAACGCTGCGTCATCGAGCGGCTGTGCGTATCGGTCTCCAAGCCCAACCTGAAGCGCCTGCGCGACCATGTTGCCAAGGAGCGGATTGCCAACGCCCAGGACATCACCACCGACATCATCAAGCTCTCCGGCGGCTTTCATCTTCTGCTTGCCGAAACCGTTGGCTCCGACTTCCTGTTCACGACCATGCGGGATCTGATTTCCCGCTCGTCGCTGATCACCGCCGTCTATCGCAACACCAACCGATTCAACTGCGGACCGGACGAACATGCCGAAATCGTCGAGGCGATTGCCAGCAACGATGCCGGAAAGGCCACCCATCTGATGGCCCATCATCTTGACCACGTGGAAGCCGAACTCGACCTCAGCGAAATCCGCGACCTTTCTCACGACCTGCGCGCAGCGCTGAGCTGAGCCACAGGCTCAAGCACTTACTGGTTCGTCGATCGCAAGGTGACATGCGACGCGCGTACCGTTTGCGAGAGCGCGAACGGCTGGCACTTCCGCCGAACAACGCGCAGTTGCGATCGGGCAGCGCGGATGGAATGTGCATCCGGACGGCGGTTTGAGTGGGCTTGGCACTTCGCCGCTTGCCAGTTCCCGGTCACGCCGCGGCGCAGTGATGTTGGGAATGGTTTGCAGGAGAAGCTGCGTATAGGGATGGCGCGGGCGGGCAAAAAGCTCCTCGGTATCGCCCTCTTCGACGATGCGGCCCAGATACATGACAGCGATGCGATCCGACATATGGCGCACCACGCTCATGTCGTGGCTGATAAAGAGATAGGTCAGGCCCAATTCATCCTGCAGACTGCGCATGAGGTTGAGAACCTGGGCCTGGACCGAGACGTCGAGCGCCGAAGTCGGCTCGTCGCAGACAAGGAATTCCGGCTCGCTCGCCAACGCACGGGCAATGGAGATGCGCTGGCGCTGACCGCCGGAAAACTCGTGTGGAAATTTCTCTCCATCGGACGCGGAAAGCCCGACAGTCAGGAGAAGCTCCTCGACGCGCTCGATGACTTCGGCAGCAGTGTCGCGCAATTTCAGCTCGCGTAAGGGCTCCGCAATAATGTTCTTCACCCGCCAGCGTGGATTGAGCGAGGCGTAGGGATCCTGGAAGATCATCTGGGCAGCGAGCGGAGCACCTGTCCGGCCAGGAGCGAACCGGATCTCTCCAGCACTTGCTCTGTGCAAACCCGTTACAAGCCGGGCTACCGTGGACTTGCCGCAGCCGCTTTCGCCGACGATACTCAGGCATCCACCGGCAGGAACAGTAAAGTCGATATCGTTGACCGCCTGAACAAACTGGCGCGGCTTGCGCTCAATCACCCGGTTGAGCCAGGGGGCGGAAACGTCAAAAGTTTTGACCAGACCGTTGACGGTCAAGGCTGGCTTTTTCTGAGCTGATACGGTCATGCTGTTCCTCCCGCGTTGAGCCAGCAGGCATTGGCGCCATCGCCAACGGCTATAAGTTCGGGTCTCTCGCGCAGACAGCGCGAACCGACGGAAACGCAACGCGGATTGAAGGCGCAACCTGCGGGGATGGCGTCAAGGCGCGGCATCGAGCCGTCGATCTGGTTGAGTTTTTCAACGCGCGCCCCAAGGGAGGGAATCGACGCCATCAGCCCCTGCGTATAGGGGTGGCGAGGCGCGTGCAGCACCTGTTCCACCGGGCCGATTTCGATGAGGCGGCCCGCATACATGACGGCGACGCGGTCGGCCGCTTCGGCAATAACACCCATGTCGTGGGTCACCAGCATGACCGCCGTCTGCTTTTCCTTGCAGAGCCGGCGAAGCAGCGAAATGATCTGCGCCTGGATCGAAACGTCGAGCGCAGTGGTCGGCTCGTCCGCAATGATGAGTTTTGGGGAAGCCGAGAGTGCGAGCGCGATAACCACGCGCTGGCGCATGCCGCCCGAAAACTGGTGTGGATAGTGGTCGATCCGCTCCTCGGGCGCTGGAATGCCAACATCACGCAGAAGCTGCACGGCCCGTGCCCGTGCCTCGACCTTTCCCATCGCTAGATGCAGCCGGATCGTTTCCGTCAACTGCGAGCCGACAGTAAACAACGGATTGAGCGACGTCAGCGGATCCTGGAAGATTGCCCCGATTTCCCGGCCTCTGATCTGCTCCATCGCGCGATCATCGAGCGTGTCGATCCGGCGGTCGCCGAGCCAGATTTCGCCGCCGCTGATGCGGCCGGGCCGCTCAAGCAAGCCCTGGATCGCAAGGCCCGTCATCGATTTTCCGGCGCCGGATTCGCCGACGACGCCGAGGATCTCGCCCGCGCGGATGGAAAGGCTGATGTCCGACAGCGGCGTCACCGTGCCACGGCGGCCTGGAAATTCGACCTTGAGATTGCGGACGTCGATGACCGCTTTTTCTGCTTCACCCATGGGTATCAACCTCGATCGGATAGCTTGGCGAGAAGATTTCCGAAACTGGCGGATTGTTCCAGCTCCGTTCCGGATATTTGGCGATCAGCCCGTCATACTGCGCCTGCGCCTGGACGCGGGCTTTCTCCATGTCTATGCCCGCAAGCTGGCGGTTCAGCATGGAGACACGGCCATCGACGAAGACGGCACGGCTGACCTTGCCGGAGCCGCCGGTAACGAGCGTCGTAATGGGGTCGATGGACGGCGCCATAACGGTATCGCCGAGATCGAAGACAGCAAGGTCGGCGCGGGCACCCGGCGACAGGTGACCGAGATCCGCACGTCCGAGAGCGCGTGCACCGCCAAGCGTTGCGGCGTCGTAGAGGTCTGCCGATCGCACCTGGTCGGGTGCACGGTCGTTGATGCGGCAGGTGATCAGTCCGACGAGCAGGTTCATCAGCATGTCGGCAGGTGCCGTATCCGTACCCATCGCAATGTTGATGCCGCGCTTGCGGCAGGCCGAGAAGGAATTCAGCGTGCTGCCGCCACGCCCGGAAACCAGCGGACAATGCACGATCGAAACACCGTTCTCTGCATAGCGCGACAAATCTTCCTCGGTCGCATTGGTGGCGTGCGGCGCGATCAGCCGGTCGCTGAGAAGGCCAGCCTTGGCAAGCCAGACCGGTGCGGTCGAGCCATGCAGCATGCGGACGGTATCGACTTCCATGGCGCCTTGCGCCATGTGCAGGCGGAATTTGACGCCGAGATCGCGTGCGGCGGCGTCCGTGCGTTGCAGAAGGCCCAGTGTCGAGGTTTCGACCCGATCCGGCGCCAGCATGCCGCGCACGAGATCGCCATGGCGGCCGTGCTGTCGCTCGATATAGGCGATGGCGTCGTTCAGTCCCTGCACGCCCCGCTCTTCGTCAAAAATCGGAACGATCTGGCCGGGACTTTCCAAAACCATGCCGCCGGAGCGATAGGCAGGGCTGAGATAAACACGCAAGCCGAGCTCGCCGGCGGCATCAGCCGCAGCGTCGAATTCGCCGATCGTTTCGCCCCACTCGCGATAGAACAGCGAGGCGATGGGTGCAGCTGTCGTGATGCCATTCAGGAGAAGCTGGCCGAATGCGAAGCGCTTCTGGAAGGCCAGTTCTTCCTGGCTGTACATTTCGTAGGGACCAGCATCGACATAGGAGCGCGGCCAGACGCGGCCCTTGGTCCAGCCGGGATGGTTATCTATACCCAGAATGGTCGTATCGAGGTCGGACAACGCATCGAGATCGATAAGGCCGGGGCTGATCAGCGCGTTGCCGAAATCGATGCGGCGGGCCACCTCGCCGGCAAACCGGTGACCGACGAAAAGGATCTCGCCATTTTCGAAAACAACTTCGCCGTTCCGCAAAAGCCGATGACTGCCATCCTTGTGGCCGAGCACCCAGCTTGCGGTAACAAGCGTGCGACCTTCCGGACGGCGGCCAAGTGTAAGGGATGCCAAGGTTTCGTTCATCACGGCATCTCCACCAAGGCTTTGCCCCGTCGAGCGGTGACTTGACCGGCCTTCAAGACCAGCGGTCGCGGTGCGATATCAACCACAGCATGGGCGAGCGTCTCGCCGGTCAAAAGGGTCAAATCGGCATTGCACCCGATTTCCAGACCGTAGTTTTCTAGCCGCATTACATCGGCTCCCCCTTGGGAAACCACATGCAGAACATGAGCGAGCTCAATGTCCGAACGTAGCCCGTTTTTCATGCCGATGACCTTGGCACGGTCCAGCATATCAGGCTGACCCCACGGCCCCCAGGTATCGCGGATACCGTCACAGCCGCCGCCGACACGCACGCCGGCTTCCTTCAGCCGCATGATAGAGGGCACGTTGGCTGAAGGCGCTCCCGTCGTCAGGATCGCGACATCAAGGCGGGCGATCTCGTCGATCAGCTTGCCGACACGCAGATAGTCGTTCATGCCGAGCGCGAAGGCGTGGCTGATTGCGACTTTGCCTTCCATGCCGTTGGCGCGGATGCGCTCGAAAATCAGCTCCATGGTGAAGGCGCCGAGGTCGGTTGCCTCATGCAGGTGAATGTCGATTGGAACGCCGTGCTTGACGGCAAGGGCAAAGAGGATGTCGAGCTGGCCCTTGGGATCGCGGTCGATGCCGCAGGGATCGATGCCGCCCAGCACTTCGCAACCCTGACGGAGAGCTTCGTCCAGAAGCTCGACGGTGCCGGGCATGACCATAACCCCAGACTGTGGGAAGGCAACTATCTCGATATCGATGATGCCCTTCAGTTTTTCACGGGTTTCCCAGACCCCCTCGACGAGCGAAAGGCCGTGGGTTGGGTCGATATCGACATGGCTGCGGATATGTGTACCGCCGTTGGCGGCGAGCCCGATCGCGTGGCGCATCGACTGGCGATGCGGATCCATGCCGATCTCAAGGCGGTTTTCCCGTTCGAAATCGATCCGCTCGCGCAACACCGCGGCGCGGTTGTTGACGTGCCAGGGCATACCCCAGGTCGTCTTATCGAGATGCGTATGGGCATCGATCAAGCCGGGAACCGCGATGGCGTTACCGCCGTCCTCGACGGCCATGCCGGGTTGGGGCTCAAACGTTCCAAAACCGGCAATTTTCCCGTGCTTGATCAGGACATCGCAGATTTCACCGGCCATCGGCCTGACATTGCGGAGCAAGAGATCGAGCATAGAACTTACCTCAGTTTCGGATTGAGCGCATCGCGCAGCCAGTCGCCGAGCACATTGACAGTGACGACCAGCAGGCAGAGTTGAGCGACGGGGAACAGGACAATCCACCAGGAACCGGAAAACAGGAACTGATTGCCGATGCGGATCAGCGTTCCAAGCGAAGGTTGGCTCGGCGGCATGCCGATACCCAGGAACGACAGCGTCGCCTCCGTCAGGATAGCCATCCCGAAATTGAGCGTGGCGGCGACCATGATCGGTGTCAGCGTATTGGGCAGGATATGGTGAGCCATAATGCGCCGGGACGGTACACCAATCAGTTTGGCCGCCTGCACATAGTCCTTGCCGCTCTCCACGATCGCCTGGGCACGCACCGTTCGGGCATATTGCACCCATGCCGAGAGGGCGATGGCGAGGACAAGCACGGCCGATGCACCGATCTCGCGAAGGCTCTCCGGCAGCATCTGGCGCACGACGGTTGAAACGAGGATCGCAACGAGGATTGTGGGAATAGAGAGCATGATGTCGCCAATGCGCATCAGCAGGTTGTCTATGAAACCGCCGAAGTATCCGGCAATCAGACCAGCGGTCAAACCGATGACCAGGGACAAAGCCACGGAGGCAATGCCGATGACGATCGAGATGCGCGTGCCGTAAAGGATGGCCGAGAGCATGTCGCGGCCCTGCGTGTCGGTCCCCAGCAAATAAGGCCACTCGCCGCCGTCCTGCCAGATCGGCGGTAGTTCGGCTTTCCACATATCGAGTAGTGCCCCGTCATAGGGGTTCTGCGGCGCGATCAACGGCGCAAAGATTGCCGTCAGGATGAGGATCGCCAGCAAAATGGCGCTGATCTGCGCTGACCTGCTCTGGCTGAAAGACCAACAGAGATCGCTGTTGCGTATGCGCTTGAACAGCGTGGGACGAGCGGCCTTGGCCGTTTGCGGAAGTTCAGTGGTCATCGAACCGGCCCCGTTTCTTAACGTGCGTTGCGCAGGCGGGGATCAATCACCGCGTAGGCGATATCAACCAGCATGTTGAGGACAACAAAGATGAAGGAAATGATGCAGAGGTAAGCTGCCATGACCGGGATATCGAGAAAGGTCACAGCCTGGATGAAGAGCATGCCCATGCCAGGCCACTGGAAGACGGTCTCGGTGATCAGCGCGAAGGCAATCAGCGCTCCGACATTCATGGCCGTCATCGTGACGACCGGCATGAGACAGTTGCGTAGCGCATGGCGGAAGTAGATGCGCCAGCGCGGGATACCGCGTGCCCTGGCAAATTTAACATAGTCGGAGCGCAGCACTTCGAGCATTTCCGCCCTTACCAGCCGCAGCACCAGAGTGATCTGATAGAGCGACAAGGCGATCGAGGGCAGGATCAGTGCCGCCAGCCCGGACGAGGTCAGGAAACCCGTGGACCACCATCCGATCTGCACCACTTCACCGCGCCCAAACGCGGGCGCCCAGCCCAGGATCACCGAAAAGACGAGGATCAGCAGGATGCCGACGACGAAGCTCGGCAGAGACACGCCGACAATGGACAGGAATTGCAGGCTCTCCGTGTACCATTTGCCGCGCTTGATCGCGGTCAGGATGCCAAGCGGAAGACCGAACAGTAAGGAGAGGACCGTCGCGACCAGAACCAGCTCCAGCGTCGCCGGGAATCGCTCGGCAATCACGGGCAGTACTTTTTGGCCATTGCGGTAGGAAACACCGAAATCACCCTGCACCGCGTTGGTGACGAAACGGATATATTGCGTCGGCAGGCTATCGTTGAGGCCGAGACGCTCGCGAAGAGCCGCGCGGTCGGCCTGGGACGTCTGCTCGCCCACCATCAACTCGACAGGGTCGCCCGCAAGCCGGAAGATCAGAAAAGCGAGCAAGGCGACGGATAGCATCACCAGGATTGCATTTCCGAGACGCTTGATGATGAAGACTAGCATGGTGACCTCTCCGCTTCGCTCCAGCCACGGGCAGATCCTGCCCGGACGGTTCGATCAATAACGCTCAGGGACAGGGATGGCCGCTTGGCAGCAAAATGCAAAGGTGCAGACGATCGGCGTGTCCTTCAGGACACGAGCCGCAATGCCAGCACCACCACGAGACGTACGCTCCTCACGTACAACCTCCCCTGTTCTCGCCGTCCCCCCATTAAGACAAGGTTTCAAAAGTTGTCAACGTAATTGTAGACAATTTTGCGCAATTAAAGCACCGTTTCCTCAACATCTTCGCCGCCGCCTTCCGGCCACAACGGATAACTTGTCGAAAACAAGGCCTCGACGGGCGGATGCGCCCAGCTTCTATCGGGATATTTGGCAACCAAACCTTCGAACTGGCTCTGAGCTCGTCTGCGGGCATCGTGCATATCGAAACATGCCAGCTTGCCCTCCCGCACGGATAGCCTCCCGTCAACAAAAACCGCTTGGGTAACCTTGCCCGAGCCACCAAGCACCAGCGTTGTGATCGGATCGACGCTGGGCGTCATATGCGGGTCGTCGAGGCGGAAGACGGCGACATCCGCACGGGTGCCCGCCGCAAGTCGGCCGATATCGGTACGGCCGAGCGCTCTGGCACCGCCCAGCGTCGCGGCATCGAACAGATCAGCAGACAGCACGGCATCCGGCCTTTTTTCACTGATGCGGCAGGCGATGAGACCCATAAGAAGGTTCATCAGCATGTCGGGCGGCGCGGTATCCGTCGCCATGCCGATGTTGATACCGAGTTCACGGCAGGCTGCAAAGGAATGAAGCGTGCTGCCCATCCGCGCCGATACAAGTGGCGAATGGGCGATGGATACCCCGTGGACCGCATAAAGCTCAAGATCGCGTCTGCTGGCATAGGTGGCGTGCGGCGCAATCAGCCGTTCGCTCAAAAGCCCGTGGTTCGCCATCCATTGCGGTCCGCTCGCCTCGTGCAACCGCTGCATCGTCTCGAGCTCCAGCGGTCCTTGCGCCATATGCAGCCTTGCCCGGCAATCCAGATCGCGCGCTGCCGCCATGGTCTGCTTGAGCAGTTCCAGCGTGCAGGTCTCCACCCGATCCGGTGCCAGCAGGCCATTGACGAGCCCGCCGTGACGCCCCTGCTGATGCTTGATGAAGGATACGGCATTGCGCAGGCCTTGTAGCCCCCTCGCCTCATCAAAGACCGGCACCATTCGGCCCGGCGCTTCCAGCACCATGCCGCCTGAGCGGTAGGCCGGACTGAGGAAAACGCGAAGACCAAGGTCGCCAGCCGCATCGGCCGCCGCCTCGAACTCGGCGACAGTCTCGCCCCATTCGCGATAATAAAGCGAGGCGACCGGTGCGGCGGTGGTGATGCCGTTCAACAGCAGAAGACCGAAGGCAAAGCGCTTCTGAAAGGCAAGTTCCTTCTCACTATACATTTCATAGGGGCCGCGCTCGACATAGGATTGCGGCCAGATGCGCCCCCTCGCCCATCCCGGCTGGTTGTCGTGAACCAGCGTATAGGTATCGAGATCTGACAGTGCATCCAGATCAATCAGGCCGGGGCTGACAAGGGCTTCACCGAAATCGATCCGGCGAGCAACCTCACCGGGAAACGAGAGACCGGCAAAAATCACGGCGCCGTCTTCCATGACGATTTCGCCATGCGGCACGAGATGATGTGTACCGTCACGCCAGGCGAGAACCCAGTCGGCGGTCAAGAGGGTGCGGCCCGCCGGCCGTTGGCCGAGCGTCAGCGTGTGTAGGGGATCGGATGTCATGGTATGTCCTGAAGCGGCTAAAGAGACTGGAGTTCCAATGAAAAGAGCGCCTCATGGGGCCATGAAACGCTCTTTTCCTGTCAAAACTGGTCTTTGGACGATTATTTGCCCATCATAGTATGCCAGTGACGCGGCTTGTTGTCGGCGCGGAAATCGACGCTCTTGACCGTGCTCAGCATGGCCCAGGCAATCGGTTGCTGATGCAGAGGAATGAGCATGGTCTCATCCTTGGCGATCTTCAGAGCCGCTTCTTCCAGCGCCAAACGCTTCGTATTGTCCGGCTCGTGGGCTGCCTGATCGACCAGCTTGTCGATTTCCGGATTTGACCAGCCGCCGTAGTTGGAAACGCCCATCGCTCCCTTGCGGGTCGAAAGGACCTGCGACAGGAGCGAGTAAGCGTCGAGCGTCGGCTCGTTTGCCCAGCTCAGGTTGAACACGTCGGCCTTGCCATTGCTGCGCTTCGGCGTCTGGACGGCGCGCGGAGCGATATCCATGGTCGGCTGGAAACCGCCGCGCTTCAACATGTTGACGATACCGGAGCAGATATCCTCTTCGTTGATGCTCTCGTCGTTCATGCACATATAGGTGAAGGCGAGGTCTTTCATGCCGGCGTCAGCCAAAAGCTGCTGCGCGCGCGCCGGATCAGCGGGGCTGTAGGTATCGAGCGACTTGGCATAACCGGAGATTTCCGGGGCAATGAGTGAACCCGAAGGACGTGCGAGACCGCGCATCACTTTTTTATTGATCAGATCGCGGTCAACCGACGCTTCGAATGCCTGACGCGCGCGCAGGTCGTTGAACGGGTTCGGCCGCCCATCTTCCAGCTTTTCCTTGCGGTTGAACGCCACGAACACGGTCCGCAGTTCCGTACGTTTTTTGACGGTGATTCCAGGCGAGGATTCCAGACGCGGCAGATCCTGGATCGGTGCGGAATCGATCACGTCGATTTCGCCTGACAGAACGGCTGCGACACGCGTTGCGGCCGATGAGATCGGCATGAACTCGATGCGATCGAGATTATGCTTCTGTTCGTCCCACCAGCCATCATTGACGACGAGAACGGTCTTGCTGTCCGGGACGCGGCTTTCCAGCTTGAAGGGCCCTGTGCCATTGGTGTGCTGCGTGGTGTAGCCTTCGACCTTGGATGCAAAATCGGTCGGTTTTTCGCTGTTGTTATCCTTCAGCCACTTGGCATCGAAGATGAAGATATTGGTGATATCATTGAGGAACAGCGAGGTCGGCGCGGTTACTTCGATGTCAACGGTGTAGTCATCAACTTTGGTGACGCCGGCAAATAGCGGGATATTGCCACGTAGCGGCGAGGTCTCATCCGAGGCACGCTTGAAGGAAGCCACCACATCGTCGGCCATAAAATCGGCGCCGTCGTGGAACTTGACACCCTTGCGCAGGGTAAAGCGCCAGTGCTTGTCATTAATGAGCTTCCACTCGGTAGCGAGCGCTGGCTCGATCTTGAAGTCCGCATCGTAACGTACCAAGCCCTCATAAATATGGTTGAGGAAGGCGAGGTTCGACGTGGACGGAACGGAATAGGGATCAAGCGAGAAAATATCGGCGCGCCCGCCCCAGCGAAGAGTTTCTGCGCTGGCAGGTGCAGCGATGGCAGCCGCTGTCAGCGCGGCAAGAATTAGGCTTTTCACACGGGACATGATTCCCCCCTTATTGATTGTTGACGAGCCTGTATGGCCAAGCCCTCAGGCAGAAGGGAGTATTGTTTCACCTGTTTCTATTGTCAATGATATTGTTGACAATTATCGTCGCCAAAATTGATGCATATATCGCCGAACATGGTGACTGAAAAATCAGGAGGAAACGGGATGGGAAATTATCTGCTGCTTCACGGTACGATTGTGACCGTCGATCAAGAGCGGCGCACTATTGAGGATGGAGCGCTGGCCATTGCCGGTGACAGGATCGTAAACATCGGCACCGCGGAAGAACTTGAGCCGCGTCACACCGACAAGACAATCATAGACTGCTGCGGCAAGCTGATCATCCCGGGGCTGATCGATGCCCATGGCCATGCGGGCCACGCTCTCATCCGCAGCGTTGCAGCCGACACCAATGCGATGTGGATGCGTGTCGTCACCCCGACCTATTATCATTATGTCACCCGCGACTACTGGTATGCCGATGGCCTCGTCTCCGGCCTCGAACGGCTTCGCGCCGGCGTGACCACCGGTACCAGCATCATCACCTCGATGCCACGCGCGGATGATCCGGTCTTCGCCATCAACCATGCCCGCGCCTATAGCGAGATCGGACTGCGCGAGATCATCTGCGTCGGACCTTCGGGTTTGCCCTGGCCGCATCCGGTGACACGGTGGGAAAGCGGCAAGCCCGAACGCCGGCACATCGCCTTTGAGGAGATGATCGAGGGCAGCGAAGCCGTCATCGAGGCGCTGAACGGCAGCTCCGATGGCCGCATCAGTGTCTTCCTGACGCCTTTCACTATCGTTCCGTCGGTCGAACCGTCGAATGCATCGTCACCCGATCAGGCGGTAAAATTGACGGAAAACGATCGGTACCAGGCACGCCGCGTACGTGAAACCGCCCGCAAATGGGGCGTGCGCCTGCATTCCGATGCCTTTGCCGGGCAGATCCGCATGGCCTTCCAGGACAAGGAAAATGCACTGCTGGGACCTGACATCCACCTCCAGCATTGCTGGGGCATCTCGCACGAAGAGATGGACATCCTTGCCGAAACCGGAACCCACGTCACCCACGCGCCTCCTGGACGCTCGACGCCGATCATGGAAATGATGTCCAAGGGTATCAGGGTGGCGATTACAACCGATGGCGCAGCACCGAGCCGGCATTTCGACATGCTGCAGACCGCACGGGTGGCGCAGTTCACGCAACATCTCCTCCACAACCACGACCGCTACCTGCTACCGCCGGGCAAAATCTTCGAGATGATCACCATTGACGCTGCCCGGGCCATCGGCATGGAGCATGAGATCGGCTCCCTTGAAGTCGGCAAGAAGGCAGATATCGCCATCATCGACATGCGCAAACCGCACCTCATGCCGATGTGGATGCCGGTCCACCGGCTCGTGCACCAGGTCTTGGGAAGCGACGTCGACACCGTTATCGTCGATGGCAAGATGCTGATGGAAGGTGGCAAGGTACTGACGGCAGATGTCGAGGCGGCAATTGAATTCGGACAGCAGGAGGCGCTGGCACTGGCCGCGCGTGCAGGACTGCAGCCCCACATGCACGAACCCGGCTGGGGTAAATTGCAGCGCACCTTCGACGAGCCCGTCATACCGCCCCAGCCACCAGAGTGCTAACCGGCTGACACTGACGGTCGATGCTTTATCGCGCAGAAGCCCGTATTTCTGAATGCGATAGCGCAGGGTCTCCTACGCAGTTGCGAGAGCCTGCGCCAGCAGGTTGCAGAAGGGTACACAGCCGGACTATATCAATCCATCACGCGCGAACGGCCGGAAAGATGCAGATGACGACCAAGATTGATATTCATGTTATTTCGGATTCCGAAATCGAGCATGCCGTTCAGGCGGATGTCTCGTCCCGAACCGCCCATTTCTCATCGATCGAGTATGAGGGAAGGACTTTTGCCGTTCTCACTTGGATCGCCAATCATGATTTGGGCCTGAAAAAACCGGAATGGGTCATCCCGATCGCTGATGTACCCCATCAGATCGTGCCGGATGATGCTACGCCCTGCCGTTGGCGTCTGACCAACCCTTTGCCCGGCTCATTGTTCGACGCTTCCGCATCCCGCCAAGTCAGGCGCCAGTTCAGAGTGGAACCAGCGCCAAATCTCACCTTCAAGCTGAATCGGCCGCGTCACTGAGGTAACAACCGGCACAGAGCCGGTCGTCCGGCCATGTGCGGACGGCGGAAACAGCGGCTTTCCAGGGTGCCCCAAAATGGGGCATGAAAACCTTATCCCTACGCTCCGTTCCCAAACCAGGATCGATGCTTCGAACCTCTTTTTCCGGCCGGACTACCGCCGCCCAAGAAATTGAAGGTCCTGCCTCCCTGGACCACGCAGATGTAGGAGATAAGCGCCTCATCCGCTGCCCGGATCAGCGCTTCCCGGGCCTTGGAAGCCGGAACGGCACCCAGCAGCGCATCGCGGCAGACAGCCAGTGCACCAATGTATTCACAACCCTCATGAGAGGGCCAATGATCAATCAACAAATGCGCGGCCTCATCAACGGATTCGATGAGTTTGTACCTTTCTCCAACGCTCATGAGTATCCAGAGTGCAGGAAATTGATGCGACATGTTCGAACTCATGACACTTTTCCTTCCGACATGAATGTATATTAGAGGTCATGCAATAACCGTTCCAGTTCGCAAGAGCACGCAGATCAAAGGACCACTTGCAACCAAATGGCGAGCGGAGGGAAAAGATTAAATATTCATTAACCAGGGTTGGATAAGGGTTGTTACCTATCCCGCCGATGGATGTCGGCACTCGCTTGCATCGGCCGATCAATGACAAATCAACTGCTTCCGGCATTCTCCAGGCGTCTGGGCCTTTTCACAGCGTTGGTTTCTGCCGCCCTGACTGTGCCTTCTCTTGCTCAGTCCGTATGGTCGGGCAGTGCGGATAACGAGTTCAGCAATGGTTCGAACTGGAATCCCGTCCTGCCGGGGGTTGATGACGCAGCTGCCGTCCACAATGGTTCACCGCAGGTCACCAATGACGTCTCGATCGGTGCGCTGGGCGTGAACGGCGGCAATCTCACGATCACCAATACGGGCGCCTTAACCGTCACGAGCGGCAGTGCGATCTCATCGGGCAGCGTTGGCATTAACGCGGGTGGCGTGTTGAACTCGGATGTCGACCTCAACGGCGGCAGCCTGTTTATCGACGGTGACCTCAACGGCCGGTTGACGCTCAACACCGGAAACGTCGCTGTGAACGGCACGCTTGGTGCCGCCGCTGTCGGTACGGGCACATCGCTTTCCAACAACGGAACGGTAGGCAATGTAGCCGTCTCGTCAGGGGGAACATTCGTCAACAACAGCACTGCCACCACCGGCAAGATCACCAATGACGGCACCGCTTCAAATGCCGGAACGCTCGAAGCCCTGACGAACACGGCAGGCAACTTCACCAACAATACCGGCGGGACCATTGCCGGTAAGACGACGATCTCCGGCGGAACCGTCACCAACAATTTTGTCATTACGGATGCGGATGTCGCAGCCGCAGCCGCCTTCGTTAACAACAACGGCGCAACGGCCGGCGCAATCCGGAACTCCGGCACCATATCGAATGGGGGTATCATCGGTTCGCTCCAGAATGACGCCGGAGCGTTCACGAACAACTTCGGCGGCGAGGTGACGGGCGAAACGGCGATTACCGGCGGCAACGTCACGAACAATGCGACCGTCAAGGGCGTCAATGTCGGCGCGGACGCCAGCTTCACCAACACAACCGGTGCTACCGGCGGTGCGGTGACAAACGCCGGTAACTCGTCAAATGCCGGATCGATTGCCTCCCTGACGAACACGGGAGGAAACTTTACCAACAATGCCGGTGGCACGGTCACGGGGAAAAC
Source organism: Pararhizobium sp. PWRC1-1 (assembly GCF_049897905.1). Taxonomy (NCBI): domain Bacteria; kingdom Pseudomonadati; phylum Pseudomonadota; class Alphaproteobacteria; order Hyphomicrobiales; family Rhizobiaceae; genus Pararhizobium; species Pararhizobium sp. PWRC1-1. The sequence goes on from NZ_JAFCXE010000019.1 coordinate 40,447, forward strand.
GACCATTTCCGGCGGCACCGTTGCGAATAATTTCGTCATTACCGACGCCGACGTCGCAGCTGTAGCCACTTTCGTCAACAACAGCGGCGCCACAGCCGGCACGATCCGGAACTCAGGCACCGTATCGAATGCAGGCACCGTCGCATCCCTTCAGAACGACGCCGGGACCTTCACGAACAATGGCGGTGGCACGGTCACCGGCACCACGACGGCAAGCGGTGGCAACGTCGTCAACAACGCGGCGCTCGGTGACGTCAGCATCGGCACGCAGGGCACGTTCACCAACAACAGCGGTGCAACGGCTGGTGCAGTCGCAAATGCCGGCAACGCTCAAAGCGACGGAACGATTGCATCGCTGGTTAACAGCGACGGAACATTCTCCAATTCCGGAACGATCAACGGGACGGCGTCGGTCATGGGCGGTGCGTTCATCAATCAAGGTACGGTCACCGGGACGATCGACGTTTTTGATGGCGGCCTATTATCAGGAAGCGGTGTCGCCGGGGGACTGTCGGTGAATGCCGGTGGCATACTGGCACCAGGACCCGGCATCCAGACGCTTGCTGTCAATGGGAACCTTACATTGCGATCTGGCTCAACCTATGAGGTCGAGATCGACGGCACTGGACTTTCCGATCGGGTGAATACCACGGGGGCGCTCGTCATCGAAGGTGGCACATTGGATATCAAGGCCGCAAGCAGCACCTATGGCGTGGCGACAGACTACACGATCCTGACCGCCGGTAGCATAACTGGGACCTTCTATACCATTGCCAGCGATTTTGCCTTCCTGTCGCCGACGCTGACCTACGGGCCCAAAACCGTCGATCTCGGGCTTGATCGCAATGACGTGCATTTTGCGGATGTCGCGGCGGCGAAAAATGATCGCGCAGCAGCGACTGCCGTTGAGGCTCTGGGATCGTCAAACCCGCTCTTTCTGGCCGTGCTGCCACTGGACGCTCAAACCGCTGGCAGCGCCTTCTCGCAGCTAAACGGAGAAGTTCACGCCTCCCTCAAGAGCGAGCTGCTGTGGGAGAGCCGTTTCCAGCGTGAAGCGATACTCGACCAAACGCACCCTTCTGCCGGGCGGCATTCCGCGCAGGCCGACGATGTGGCGTTCTGGACATCCGGCTTCCTCGCCGCAAACAGCCTCTCAGGTGACGCCAATGCAACGGGCGTCGATGGCCGTGTTGGCGGCGCGATGTTTGGGGCCGATGCGGCGATTTCCGATCAATGGCGCTTGGGCGGTCTGCTCGGTTATAGCCATCTTTCGATGCAGCCGCAGGCGAGAGCCAAGTCCTATCATGCCGGCCTCTATACGTCGGGCGGTATTGGGCCGCTGGACTTCACCGGTGGCGCCATTTACTCCCGCAACGAGGCGTCAACCCGTCGTGGCGTTTCCTTCAGCACGTTTGCCGACGGGCTGGCAGCCAACTACGATAGCACCACCACACAGGTTTTCGGGGATATCTCCTGGTCGCTTGAGATGGATGATATCCAACTCCAGCCCTTCGCCAATCTTGCCTACATCCATCTTAATACAGATGATTTCCGCGAGAGCGGCGGCGCGGCACCATTGTCGGCTGCAGGCGGCTCGGATGCGGTTGCGATATCGACGGCAGGCATCCGCTTCTCGTCCGATCTGCCAACTGACGGATTCCCCGTTGCCATCACGGGAATGCTGGGTTGGCAGCACGCCACCGGCGATCTGGCACCATCCTCCCGCCTCGCTTTTTCCGGCGGCACACCGTTCGTGATTGAAGGTGTGGCAATGCCAAGCGATGCCGTGGTGGTGAGGGCAGGCATTACCGCCAAACTCTCCAAGTCGGCTCGCCTGACGCTGACCTATTCGGGTGAATTCGCCGATGGCTCACAGTCAAATGCGGCGCAAGCAAACCTGCTGGTAGACTTTTAGTCACTGTGCTCATGAGTTGAAGCGCGGATTCTCCAGAAAATGCCGATGTTAAACGCTAAGCTGCCGCCAGGCCGACAGCGCCGAAGCGGCTCCACTCGATCGTAAACTCGACACGGCAACAACACGCCTCGCCCGGAAAGCGGCATTGCGGTCCAAGTCGTCACCGAAGACCTCCGTCAGGCTCAGGAAGACCGCGACGATCTTTTCCGGATCATGTCGCGATGCGTCCGGCCAGTGGATCACGAACATCAATTGCCTTTTCAGCCTCATCAAACCCGCGGGCATAAGACATCCATGCGGCAACCCCAAGCACCAGCCGGTCATAGGAAGCTCCTGCCCGCATAGGCAAGGGTTGAATGACCGCCGTTGAGCAGCCGCAGTTTCATCGTCTCGAAGGCCGAAACCTCGGGCACGAAGACGGCGCCCCCGCCTCCCAAACCGGCCGGCCAAGTGCCGCCCCAATTGCCGGAATGGCTCGGTCACCACCGGCCAGGCATCCTCAACACCAAGAGCACCCGCAATCACGGTACGATCGGGATCCGTCGTTGCCGGCACGATCCGGCGATCATGGTGGATGGGCAAGCGACCTCGGCGACGAAAGCGGCCAGCCCCGGATCCCTGAGCTCGGCAAAACGGCTGACACGCTTCAGCACATGGCCGTTCGGCGGAAGATTGTGGCAGGACAGAAGCGTGTACGCAGCCACGCCCGCCGCCCGCCGGCGGGCCAAAGCCTCGACGATGAAGCCGATGGCCGATCTAGGGTTTTCCGGATTTTGCAGATCGTGGATTACATCGGGATGATCGTAATCCAGCATACCGGTCGCCGGATTGTGGCAGTACCCCTTTTCGGTCACCGTCAGCGAGACAATGCGGGTCGCCGGGTCAGGCAATCCGCGCCATAACAGCCTGCGGGTCCTCCAGCGCGACAAGGGTTTCGACAACGCTGCCGATGATGCGCAGATGGGCCACCCGGCTCTGCGACGATCCGTGGCGATGGTGGCATAGAGAACCGCCGCATCACGATCAAACGGGAGCACGCGTCCAGACAGATCCTCGCCAAAACTCGGCGAGATGGCCGCTTCCAAGCCACGGCGGTGGCGGCCATCTGGCAAAAGTCGCAGCGCATAGACTATTCAACGACAGCATCGGTTTGGCGTGAAGTTTCTATGGCGTGATCAAACGGGTTGCACATCCGGTGAAAAGTTTGCGGCAAAACTGCGGGACGGCACCATCATCGGCTACACGGTGATGCTGCGCGCCGATGCCCTTGAATGGGTCGTTCGCGGCGTCATGATGATCGAGGGCCACGTGACCGATCGCCTGATCTGGACGCCGGGCGGTTCCTGCAGATCTCGCAGATCCATACGACGAACGGCCGAAAGGATCTTCCGGTCGAACTCGGCGCCTCGAGCCTTCTGAGTTCGACGCTGAGGCTGACCCAAAAGAACAACTAGCAGAGACCAAAGTAGGCCCGATTATCATCGACGAGACTCGACGATCAACGAAATTCGCCTCGGCGTTGAGGAGAATCGTGGACGAAAATTGAGCGACGGGCCAGTTTGTCCTGGCAGGCTCCTCCAACGTTTTCACTTCCGGCGTGGCCGGAGTCGTCAGCGGGTAGAGTCCATACAATGGCGATGCTTCCAATCCTCGCCTGCGGAGATACGCTGTTGCAGGCGGCGCTTTCCTAAAGTCATAGACTTACCAGAGGTGGAGGTTTGGGAAGCTGCGCTTGGACCACTAATTTTCGTTCAGCGACCGCGCGTTGTCATGCAGATTGCGGAACCGTGCCGCTGCCTCTGTCCTGTTGTGCACACCCAGTTTGCGGATGATGTGGTGCAGATGGATCTTGACCGTATGCTCCGACAATCCGCATTCCACGGCAATCAGCTTGTTCTGAAGACCGTGCGAGACCATTTTTAGAATTTGGGATTCCCGGATGGTCAATTCAGGCATGTGGATAGGCCGAAAATCTTGGCCATGGAGAGAACCGGCACCGTCGGATGAGGCCGTCTTCTGGTCGCGTGTTTTCGCCTGCATAATAAATCCTGGCGGAAAATACTCGCCGCCGCAAAGCAAAAGGCGGATGATCGACAGCCAGACGTCCAGCCTCAAATCCATCGGCAAAACGCTGCGAACAAGCGGAGAGTTGACGACATCTTGCAGGGATGTGACGAGAACCTTGTCATAGGGCTCGATCACCGCGGTCAAAGCGTGCGGGTGAGCGCGCAACATCTCGGCCGCTTCCGCTTCCGCCTTCTTCATCAATGCGGTATCCACCAGGATGAGAGCGACAGGATGAGCGAAGGCTTCACAGGCAGCGTCGACAGCGTCTACCTGTTCGACCAGAACCCATGGGAACTCCCGCTCGACAGCGTCAATCAGACGCTCCGATATGCTGCCGCTGTTTGTTAGAATCAATAGGACGCGCTGGGGTTCAAGCCGTTTTCTGGCACCCGCAGCGTCATGCTCATTCCCATCCAACAGCATCATATCCGCATCCATCAGTCAAAGCCCGCCTGTGCTTGCCATGTTGACAGAGCAAACGGAATTCACGCACCACTCGCGAGACTGTAGCTTACGCAAGGGATGGCCGCGACGGCGCAAAAGGGCTGAGAGAGGAGCGACGATCAATGTACCTGGGGATATCGCCGCACGGCCTCTCATCCTAACGGACGATGACGGCACCCTATGCGGCCTCCAACCGACGGGGGGCATTCGCCTTTTCCCCTACCCCTCCCTTGCCTGAACTCGCCTTTGGGGCGAGCAATAACAATCGAGATTAATGTCTCTACCTTCCAGAGAAGCGCGGCATGCCGGTATCAGCAATATTGATGAAGCAGAACCGCCGCTCTTCCCCTTCTCAATCGCTGTCTATTCGGCACACTGAGCGCTGCACCCCGGCAACGGGACGCTCGGGGTTTTAAGCTTTGGAGAAAGACATTGACCGCATTTTTCCGGCGTTACTGCGAATTATGTCCTGCGCTTCCGGTACTGTTCGCGGCAAGTATTTTTGGCGGCCTGTTCACGCCCGCGCTCGCGGATGGCTCTCAACTGACGCCACAAACCAGATTTCGCCTGACGATTGTCCAGTGGATGCCGACGAAGGGCGCCTACGAGAGATGGGATGCCCTCGGCGGCGAGTTCCGGATTTCGCAAACGGGCACGGTGACGCTTCCGGTGGTCGGCACTCTGCCGGTCGGCGGCCTCGACAACGCCGGCCTCGCAACCGAAGTAGCCAAACGGCTGAAGGCCAAGATCGGGTTGGTGGAAACGCCTGAGACAACGGTCGAAATTCTGGAGCAGCCGCCGGTTTATGTCGTTGGAAATGTCAATGCGCCGGGAGAATACAAGTTTCATCCGGGCATAACCGTGCTGCAGTCACTGGCGATGAGCGGCGGCGAATTCCGGCCGCTGAACGGCACCCAAAATTCCGTCGATAAAACCGGCTATGTCGGACAGTTGCAGGAGATCGCCAACGCCACGCTGCGCAGCGAGATCAAGATCGTCCGGCTTCAGGCCGAAATTTCCGGGGCAAAGGAAATGCGCCCTGACATGGTACCGCAGGATGACCCCGGCCTGGCATCGGCAATCTTCCAGCAGGAACAGGTCATTCATACCGCGCGCCTGAACGATCTGGACCGCCAGTCGAAATCCTATGGCGAACTGCGCAACCTTTTGACGTCCGAAATAGACGTCATCGAGAAAAAGATAATTGGCGCCGATGAAGACATTGTGTCGATCCAAAAGGAACTGAGCAATGTAAAAGCCATGGTCGAGCGCGGCATCGCGCTTCCGACACGCCAATCGGACCTGGAAAGGACGTTGCGTAGCTACCATGCCAACCGTCTCGATCTCGTCACCTCGATCATGCGGGCACGCCAGAATATCGCCGAAGCGACACGCAATCTCGATGGTCTCAGCGACAAGCAGCACACCGAGGTCGCCTCGGAACTGCAGGCAGAGCAGGCCACCCTCGATCAGCTGAAATTGAAACGTGACACCACGCAGAAGATGCTGCTCAGCGCGTTATCGGCCGGCGCCGGTTCGCAAGCCGGCGAGGAGCCCCTCGCCTTTACCGTAACGCGCCAGGTCGAGGGCATTGCCAAGGAGATTGCCGCAGCAGAGACGACAGTCCTCCAGCCTGGCGATGTCGTGCGTGTCCTTCGCCAGAAGCCACCAGTATCGAACGCATCGGCGGCATCAACCAGCCTTCCGGTTGACGGGAACGCGCAAGCCGAACAGGCCAGCCAATGAGGGAGCAAGGTGCTTTCATAGATCGTGCGCCACGCCACTTGCAGGAAAGGCTCTTGGGGACTTGTCTGGCTAGCAACACTATCCACCATCACCGCGCGGAGGCGTTTGCATCATGAGCTTCCAGATCAAATCGCTCGGATTGGAAGGCGTTCTGGAAGTCCTCCCGGCGAAGGTCGATGACGACAGGGGCTTCTTCTCGGAGACCTGGAGCGCGCATCAGCTCGCTGAACATGGCGTGACGCTGAATTTCGTGCAGGACAATCACTCCCGCTCCATTGCGGCGGGCGTTCTGCGAGGCCTGCATTACCAGTTGCCGCCTTACGCTCAGGACAAGCTGGTGAGGGTGGCCAAGGGGTCGATCTTCGACGTCGCCGTCGATATCCGCAGAGGTTCAACCAGCTTTGCCCACTGGACCGCCGTTCGCATTTCGGCCGACAAATGGAATCAGGTGCTGATTCCAAAGGGGTTCGCACACGGCTTTCTGACACTCGAACCGGACACGGAGGTGATCTACAAGGTCACCAATCCATACTCGGCCAGCCATAGCCGTTCAATCCGCTTCGATGATGCGGACATCGGCATCATATGGCCCATGAACCCGTCCAAATTTCAAGTTTCCAACAATGACCGCATGGCGGCTTCGCTCGAAGAGGCGGAACTTTTCGATATGCTTGAGGAGTGTGATCCATGAGCATCGGCATGATAAAGGGGGCTTTCGACGACAAACCGGCCCATAGCGCCATCAGGGCGGATATTCCAGAAGATGGCGGCCGCTTTGGCCGACGGGCAACGCCACAATGAAAATTCTGGTGACCGGCAAGAATGGTCAGGTCGTGACCAGCCTTGTCGAGGCCGCTGCCGATATGGAGGAGATCGAGTTGATCACCGTCGGGCGGCCGGAGTTCGACCTGACCGATCCCGCGTCGGTACGGCAAACCATTCTCACCGCAAAACCTGAAATCGTCATATCGGCCGCCGCCTATACCGCCGTCGACCGAGCCGAGGACGAACAGAACCTTGCATATGCGGTCAATGTGACGGGGGCGGCGGCAGTTGCAGAAGCTGCCGCTGTGTTGCGCGTGCCGATCATTCATCTGTCCACGGACTATGTTTTCTCAGGAACCGATCCCTACCCTTACCTTGAAGATGACGAGGCCGAACCGAAGACCGTGTACGGTTACACCAAGCTGCGAGGCGAGCGTGCGGTCGCAAGCGGCAATCCCCGCCACATCATTCTGCGAACGAGCTGGGTCTACAGTCCCTTCGGCACCAACTTCGTCAGAACCATGCTGCGCATCGCATCAGAACGCGACAAGATCGCCGTCGTTGCCGATCATTGGGGGAACCCGACATCAGCGCTGGACCTTGCAAACGCAATCCTGTTGGTGGCGACACATCAGGCACGGCATTTTTCCGGCATCTATCATGTGACCGGCTCCGGCGAGACCAACTGGTCCGGGTTCGCCAAGCATATTTTCAAAGTCAGCCGCGCCTACGGCGGCCCAGCGGCCGATGTCGACGAGATTGTTTCCACCGGTTACCGCACCAGAGCCAAGCGCCCGGCGAGCTCAGGCCTATCCACTGAGAAGTTCGAGCGGACTTTCGGCTGGCGCGCACCAAGCTGGCAATCAAGCGTGGAAACGGTCGTGCGGCGCATCATCGACCGGGATTACCCTGACTATCCTTCACCTCATGACAAGCGCGAGGTTTAACCGATCCATGACCGTGCAGGAAACCTCGCCCCACGGGCAAAGCTATACCCAGATTCTTAAATCGACGATCCTGATCGGCGGCTCGTCGCTGGTAACGGTGTTTTTCTCCATTATCCGCAATAAGGCCATGGCGGTGCTGCTCGGCCCGGAAGGGGTCGGGTTGATGGGGATCTACAGTTCGATCGCCGACATTGCCCAGACCCTTGCGGGTCTCGGAATCCAGTCGAGCGGCGTTCGCCAGATCGCCGAATCGATTGGAACCGGCGATGCCGAAAAGATCGCGCGAACGGCTTTCGTCTTGCAAAGAATCTCGTTCGTTCTTGGCATCGCGGGCACGCTGATGCTCGCCGCACTGGCAGCACCCGTATCCCTGCTTACGTTCGGCAACCATCAGCACGTGGCGGGCGTTGCGTTGCTATCGCTTGCCATCTTCTTCCGGCTTGCCTCGGCAGGCCAGACAGCGCTGGTTCAGGGAATGCGCGAAATCTCGACGCTTGCGCGTATCAACGTGCTGACCGCCTTCTTCACCACTGTCATTACCCTTCCCTTCATCTACATCTTCGGTTCACAAGGCATTGCACCATCCCTCGTCGCAGTCGCTGCCGTCACGCTTCTCACATCGTGGTGGTACAGTCGCCAGATGACCCACTGCACCGTCAGTCTATCGACGCCCCAGATGCGCCACGAACTGGGGGGGCTGATCAAACTGGGCCTTGTTTTCATGGTCAGCGGATTGCTGACGCTGGCCGCCGCCTATGTCGTCCGCATCATCGTGCTGCAGCACGGCGGCATTGCGGAAGCCGGGCTTTACCAATCCGCCTGGGCGCTCGGCAGCCTCTATGCCGGCTTCATCCTTCAAGCCATGGGTACGGATTTCTATCCCCGCCTGACGGCGATCGCCAATGATCATCCCGCATGCAATCGCATGGTCAACGAACAGACGCAGGTTAGCCTGTTGCTTGCGGGTCCCGGCGTGCTCGCAACCTTGACATTCGCGCCAATGGTCATGTGGCTGTTCTACTCGCCCGAATTCTTTGCTGCAGCGGATCTGCTGCGCTGGATTTGTCTCGGTATGCTGCTTCGGATCATTGCTTGGCCGATGGGGTACATTGTGCTGGCAAAAGGCGAGCAGGCGATCTTTTTCTGGACCGATGTAGCAGCGACGTTGGTGCATATCGGACTTGCCTGGCTACTGGTGAAACAGTTTGGACTGGTCGGGGCTGCAGCAGCATTTTTCGGGCTTTACGTCTGGCATGGAATTCTCATCTACGTGATTTCCCGAAGGCTTACCGGATTTAGGTGGTCCGCCGCCAACCTGCGGATCGGCTCAATCTTTCTCGCCTTGTCAGCCCTGATATTCGGCGCGACGTTCGTTCTGCCATTCTGGCAGGCAACCGCGCTCGGATCAGCCGCCGTCCTTGTAAGCGGACTCTATTCACTGAAAATGCTGATCCAGCTTCTGCCGCCGGAAACACTGCCGCGGCCGATCAGGAAATGGATTACGAAGTCTATCTAAACGACATGAAAGAGCCGCGATGCGGGGAAAGCGCATCGCGGCTAAAACATGCACAGGCTTAGACTATCAGAGAAATCACGCCGTCGCAGTGCGTCGGTCACTGCACATGTCACGCAGAACGTCAGCGACAAACCGCACCTCATCGTCAGTCATCTGCGCAAACAGCGGCAGGATGATCGCTCCTTCCTGAGCGGTAACGCTATGGGTGAGCTTTCCTGAAATGCGGTGCGACGCCGGATTGGCGTAAGCTGCCTCGCGATGGGTGTTCATAATCCCGCGGCGGGTCGAAATTCCCTTGTCGAGCAGCACCTGCATCGTGGCGCGCTGGTCGAGCCACGGCGGAAGTTTGACACAATAGCTCTGCCAATTGGACCGCGCCCATGCAGGCTCGACCGGCGTTTCCAACCAAGAGATATCTCCGAGGCTTTCGGTATAGAGATTTGCGAGGTAACGACGGCGGGCGACGAGGGTGGGAAGACGCTTGAGCTGCACGCGGCCGACCGCAGCCTGCATATCGGTCATGCGGTAGTTGTATCCGAGCTCCGGATAGCTTTCATAGATCACCTGGCGCGAACCGTGGCGAACGGTGTCGGCTACATCCATGCCATGCTGGCGCCACAGACGGAATTTGCGATCATACTCGGCGTTGTTGGTGGTCAGCATTCCACCGTCTCCGGTGGTAATCACCTTGCGCGGGTGGAAGGAAAAGCAGGCAATATCGCCATGCGGACGCCCGACCTTCTGCCATACCCCGTCCCACAGGATTTCACTGCCGGACGCACAGGCGGCATCCTCGATAACTGGAATGGAAAGCCTGTGGCCGATCTCGACGATGCGGGTAAGGTCGCAGGGCATGCCCAGCTGATGCACGCACAGAATAGCCTTCGTGCGCGGCGTCACCGCCGCCTCGATAAGATCGGGATCGATATTGAACCCGTTGCTGCCGATATCGACAAAGACAGGTATGCCGCCGTCATACCGGATGGCATTTGCCGTCGCGATAAAGGAATGGCTGACGGTAATGACCTCGTCGCCAGGGCCGATGCCGACCGCCCGCAAGGCGAGATGAAGTGCAGTCGTGCAGTTGGAAACGGCGCAGGCGTGCGGCGCACCGACAAATTCGCCGAATTCACGCTCGAAGGCCGCAACCTCGGGCCCTTGGGTAACCCATCCGGACAAGATTACACGCCGCGTGGCTTCTGCTTCCTCTTCATCGAGGAAGGGTTTGGCGACCGGGATTTGTGGAAGCATGGCGCTCATGCTGCCTGCCCTCCCAAAGCACGCTCCTGCCGCCACCAGGCGACGAGATCACGCAGACCCTCTTCAAGCGATATCTCCGTCTTGAAGCCGAGAAGCCGCTCGGCTTTGTTAGTATCAGCCAACCGGCGGGTGACGTTGTTGACTTTCCGCGCTGGCTGATGCTCGGGCTCCATCGAATAGCCCATGACCTTCGTCAACATCGTGGCGAGCTCATTCAGGCTGGTCTCTTCGCCACTTGCAACGTTGAACACCTCGTCAGTGACATCCGATTTCGCCGCAAGCAGATTGGCGCGGGCGATATCGCGGATATGAACGAAATCCATCGTCTGTGTGCCATCACCGTGGATGATCGGTGCCAAGCCGGCGGCAAGGCGCTCCATCCAGCGAATAAGGACCTCGGTATAGACGCCGTAGACGTCCATGCGCGGGCCGTACACGTTGAAGTAACGCAGTGCCACATATTGCAGGCCATACATGTCGGCAAAGCTGCGCAACAGGCCTTCGTTGAAGGTCTTCGCCGCTCCATAGATCGTCCGGTTGTTGTAGGGATGGTGCTCTTCGGTCGTTGGAAAGCTCTCGGCAAGGCCGAGAACCGATGCCGAAGACGCTGCAATCACTTTCGAAACGCCGGCTTTGACGGCAGCTTCGAGAACGTCAAACGTGCCGCCCGCCAAGACATCGAAAGCAAGCCGCGGCTCCTCGGCGCATTGGGTGATCCGGATTGCCGCCTGATGGAAAACGATATCAACCCCTTCGAAGGTTTTCGCCAGAAGGGCGCGATCCCGTATATCACCTTCAATGATGGTGACGGGTGCTGCGCCAATCGCCTGAACCAGATTTTCGCGGCGGCCGCGCACGAAATTGTCCAGCACCAGGATTTCACGAGGCTGCTCCTGCGCAACCAGATCCGCAATGTGAGAGCCGACGAGGCCGGCACCGCCGGTTATCAGTATCCGCTTGTTCTTCATGGTTTCCGCTCCAACTGGATGTGTCATTTGCCGAACGCCGGCGACGCTTGAGCAATGTGAGACCTACTTGGATTTCCGCCCACAAAAACGGCTTCCCTGCGGGGCACCCTGGCAATTGAGCCCTGCTGCAGCGCCTGTTCGAGCATCTCCACGACATATTCCTGCGTCTCCGCCGTGATGTATGGGCAGAGCGGCAGCGACAGGATTTCTCCAGCCGCCTGCTCGCTAACCGGGCAAGCCGTCCCGAGCTTGGCGAGAGGTGCAAAAGCCTGTGTTCGGTGGATCGGCGTGGGATAATGAATCCCGGCACCAATCCCTGCCTCGTGCAACGCGCCAAGCACCTTGTCGCGATCACGAACACGAATGACATAGAGATGCCAGACATCCTCGTTGCCATCGGCGGAACGCGGCAGAACCACGTCCGGAGAGGCGGACAGCAATTCGTCATAATATGCCGCAGCATCCCGCCTGCAGGCATTCCAATAGGCAAGCCGCTTCAACTTCGCGCTCAAAACGACCGCCTGCAGTGCATCCAGCCTGGAATTGAAGCCGAGCACTTCATGGACATATTTCGTCTTGCTGCCGTGCGCGGCGATCATGCGGATTTGATCGGCCAGATCCGGATCGTTGGTCGTCACGGCACCTGCATCGCCGAACGCGCCGAGGTTCTTGCCTGGATAGAAGCTTGTACCAGCAACTTTCCCGAGGCTTCCCGCCGGCTGACCGAAGCGCTTGGCGCCTTGCGACTGCGCCGCATCCTCCACGATAGGCACACCCCAGGCCTCTGCGATCGGCAGCAAACGTTCAACCGGCGCCACCTGGCCAAAAAGGTGCACAGGCACGATTGCTTTCGTTCGCGCGCTCATCGCGTCGGCGACGCGATCGGGATCGATCAGCAGGTGCACGGGATCGACATCCACGACGACCGGGACAGCCCCGATGCGTGATACGGCCTCCGCCGTTGCAACGAATGAATTCGCCGGAAGAACGACCTCGTCACCGACCGTAACCCCAAGAGCCCGTAACGACAACTCGATCGCATCGGTGCCGTTGGCCAGTCCCACGCAGCTGGAAACGCCCGTCGCCTGAGCGTACGCACTTTCGAATTCGGAAACTGGCGCCCCACCGATGAAGGCGCTCTTGGCGATGATTTTTTCCCAGCCTGCTTTGACGTCTTCGCTGACTTCCTGCTGTTGGGAGGCAAGATCGATAAGGGGTACGTTCATGAAGACTGCCTCACCTTTTGATAGGAAAATCGCGCCGCAAGCGGAGTGGTCTTGTTGTCCGACCTGTGGTCTTGAACTTGCTCATCGGCAGAAGCGATACCGCGCCGGCCTTCGTCGAGCAGCATCGCCAAATCCGCAACATTGATACCCAGGGACATGCGCGTGGACGTGATCGCAGTTGCAGCCGCGCAGGGCGCGGCGCCGGACAGTCGGATCTCCTGGAGGCGCAGAATACCATCGCCGGTCAAAATCTCGACATAGCCCGTCCGCCGATCCACATCGACCACACGTCCGGGGATGTGGCCCACGTAACTCAGCTGATCCGGCACCGGTTCAGCCCGCAGGATTTCGATTTTCTGGATACCCAGATGGGAAAATGCGGATGGAAACTCTCCACCGAGCGAGCGGATCAGCCTGTCGATCATCATCGTCGAAGTCGACCAGTCGATCATGCCATCCGACGGTACCCGGCCGCAGCAATAGCTGGCCTCTGCCTCGTTCTGCCGGTCGCCAAGGTCACCGCTCAACCGCCTCTCGACGGCCCCAGCAAGCAGTTTTCGTTGCAGGGCATTTAATCGCTGGTAAAGGTCGGTTACCGTGTCCCGCGAGCGGATGGGAACAAAGCGCTGCATGAGTATGCCGCCAGCGTCGAGCTTTTCAGTCAGGCAATGTATGCTAATCGCCGCCTCCGTTTCACCGTTGAGGATCGCCCAATTGACGGTCGCGCGGCCGCGGTAGCGAGGTAGGGGCGCATAGTGAACGTTGATAAAAGGCCGGGACTGGAGAAGGTGAGCAGGCAAGACCCTGTTGTAGGAGGACACCACGACGGCATCCGGCCGCAGTTCTTCGATTACCGCAGAGAGCATTGCTATAGAAGGGTCAGATACGACTCTCACGCCCGCGGCTCTGGCCATTTGCACGACATCGTCCTCACCGGGACGGACAAGCGCGAGTACGGTAAATCGTTCTTCCAGTGCACGGAATGCCGTTGCGGTCGTTGATCCCAGGCCGACAAGCAGGACTGTCCGCTCAGAGCGCATCGACATACTCCAGATCGGCGGTCGTTCGCTGCTCGAGGGGCTTCAGCAGAACCTGCGCCACTTTCAGACCACCGACCTGCAGCCTGATGATCGCCTCTGGTCCAATCGCCGAGGGCAGAACCGCCATATGGCCGGGCGAAGGTGCATTCCGCGGCCAGTACCGGAGACCAAGCGTGTCGAGCATCGGGCGGTCGAGATCGCCCCAGAACTGAGCAACCAACGTGTCAGGAGCGTTGCGCGCCAACCAGAGGGCGTCCTCCGGCGTGAGGACAGGCTTCCAGCAGGGACGCTGCGAAACGAGGAGCACATCTGGGCGTGGTCCCTCGCGCAGAGTCTCGAATTCCGCCGCCAGCGAAACGATCGCCCCCGCGCCTTCCAGCCCCCGTCGCAGATATTCGGCAAACGGGTTGTCGCAGAGGACCGCAATCCTTGCCCTGTAGGGGGCAATACCTGCCTCAAGCAGCGATTTGACGGCCATCAGGCCCAGATAGGAAAAGACGTCCACATTAGGATGGCGCTCGTTGGTACCGGCTGTGGCAATTCCCCGGGCCTGTAGTGCGGCAAGATCGACATCGAAGCGCCCCGCTTGAATTTCCCAGGATTCAAACATCAGCGGTACGACCGCGGTCGGTTTCAGACATCCGATCGATTCCGCATCAAGCGGCCTGACATGGCCTGAATTCGTGACGATATCGGCGCTGGCGAGCGCCGCTTTGTCCTTTGTTTCGACGACGGAAATGATGCCCGGCTGAATCCCGGCCATCGCTGCCAGCATCAGGGTATTGGCTTCGATATCGGCTGCATGGCCGTACCGGGTGGTCCGGGTCACCGCAATGACCTTCTTCGCGCCAGCCAGCGCTGCGGCGATCGGCGTTACCGCATAGGCGCCGGACGCCGCCTCGGTCATGACCGTGTAGCCGGAGAGATCCAGTTCACAGGCAGTAACCGTTTCACGGACCAGCCGGAGCAGGCGCTGCGGTTCGAAACCGGGCAGCAGGTCCATATCCGCTGCCGCGGCTTGCTTCGGCATGGGGACGGTCATGCGATCAGCCTAGCCTGTTCGAGCTCGATGACGCGGCCGCGCTGGGCGAGTGATTGGGTGGCCGCTTCCAGGATGCGGACAACGCGCAGGCCGGCATTGCCATCAGCAATCGGCTGTTCGTTCTTCTCGACGCAATCGATAAACTGCTTCAGCTCGCGGCCGAGCGCCTCTGTCATGTCGAGCTGTGGCGCATACATATCGCCGGTACGGTAGCCAACCAGCATTTGGTAGACCTTCTCGCCGTTGCACTGTGGATTGCCGTTGAGCGTAATGCCCTTGTCATAGATCTTGATCTTTTCGCTGGGCTCCAGGTCGTCATAGACGATCATTTTGCTGCTGCCGCCGATCAGCGTGCGGCGCACCTTGACCGGTGCCAGCCAGTTGACGTGGATATGGGCAATCAGCTTGCTTTCGAAAAAGAGATTGAGATAGGCGATGTTTTCCGGCTCGCCGGCGACATGGCTCATGCCGGTTGCCGAAACCGCGACGGGCTTTTCCTGCAACACGTAGTCCATGATTGACAGATCGTGGACGGCAAGGTCCCAGATAACGCTGACATCGTGCTGGAACAGGCCGAGATTGACCCGGACGGAGTCGTAATAATACATATCGCCAAGGCCGTTCTCCACAACTTCGCGCATCTTGCGCACCGCTCCAGTGTGGACAAACGTATGGTCGACGGCCAGGACCAAACGCCGGCGGGCGGCTTCATCGACCATGCGGCGGGCTTCATCCACCGTCGATGCCATCGGCTTTTCAACGAACACGTGTTTGCCGGCCATCATCGCCTGCATCGCCAGCTTGAAATGGGTGAAGACCGGGGTCGCGATAGCAACGGCGTGAACCCGGGGGTCGCGCAGGATTTCATCGAAATCACTGGTGATTTCCACGGCTGGGTAACGCGCCTTGACCATCGTCAGACGTTCCGGCCTCAGATCACAAACGTAGAGAAGCTGAGCCTCGGGGGCTTCCGCTATATTCCTGACAAGGTTCGGCCCCCAATAACCGTAGCCGACCACAGCAATACCGATCATTATACTCTCCTTGATGAAATGACGCTGGCCGGCGCGTCCTGCACGCGGCCTATAATCTTGGCGGGAACACCTGCAACGATCGCGTAGTCCGGAACATCCTTGGTCACGACCGCCCCGGCGCCGATCTGTGCGCCTTCGCCAATCGTCAGGCCCGGAAGGATCGTGGCATTGCTGCCGATGGCCGCGCGGCGCTTGACCAGGGTGGGAACGACGTCCCATTGCCCATCGGACAGAAGCTCGCCGCCGTAATTGACGGCACGCGGATGTATGTCGTTGGTAAACATGACGCCGTGGCCGACAAAAACGCCGTCCTCGATCGTGACGCCCTCGCAAATAAAAGAGTGGCTGGAAATCTTGCAGTTCTGTCCAATGATCGCGTTTTTCTGGATTTCCACGAAAGTGCCGATCCGGGAACCAGCACCGATGCTGCATCCGTAAAGGTTGACAAGATCGGGATGGTGGATGACCACCCCTTCACCCAAGATGACACTTGCTGCGATCATGCCGCCCACGTCCCCGATTGACATCGAATTCAAGCCGGCTTGTCGCGGCGCGTTTCTGTGCTGCTAATGCCGCGTCAAATATGAATTCCTGTGCCCTCAGAATGAGTTCGTTTCGGCAAATGAGTAAAGGAAACAAAATGCGGTAATTCGCCCATCGAAAGGCGTAGCTTTACGGTGGGTATCGATGCGCCCTACGGCGGATGCCCGCTTCTTCAAGCACTCACGCCTGCGCTCTTCCATCAAAGGGGGAGCTTGATAGCGCTGATCAATCACGCAACTCTGACGGTATTCAGAGCGCGCTTGCCAAGGACTTCGGTATGTCTGCGGAGCCGGCCAGGAACAGAGGAACGCAATGCGCCTTCTCGTCTACCCGCATGACCTCTCGATCGGCGGCAGCCAGATCAACGCCATAGATCTTGCGGCAGGAGCCGCTGGTGCTGGACATGATGTCATCGTTTACGGCATTCCAGGGCCGCTCGTTGACTACATAGCCGAACGCAAGTTGCTGTACATTCCGGCAAGCCCCCTCCACTATCGCCCCGCGCCGACCCGGATCGCACAACTTGCCAAGATTGCCTTTCAGAACAAGATCGACCTCATCCACGCCTACGAATGGCCGACATGCCTTGATGCCTACTATGGTGCTTCGCTGCTTCTCAATGTGCCGGTGCTTTGTACGGTCCTGAGCATGGAAGTGATGCCTTTCGTTCCACCATCCGTGCCACTGATCATGGGAACCGCTGATCTGGGTGAAGAAGCGCTGAAGACCCACCGTAGCAACGTCTGGGTTCTGGAGCCGCCCATTGATGTTGAGCGGGACAATCCCGGCATAGACGGTAGCTATTTCCGCCGCAGACATACCTCTTCGACGGAGAACTTTCTCATCGTCAGCGTCTCGCGCCTCGCGCTCGATCTCAAGCTTGATGCGCTGGTTCGTGCCATCGACGCCGTTGATCTGCTTGCCGCATCGTATCCGCTGAAATTGGTCCTGGTTGGCGACGGTCCAGCCCGCGAGGCGCTGGAAGCACGGGCAAAGGCCGTCAATCTGCGGCATGGACGGGCTGTCGTCGTCCTTCCCGGCGCGGAAATGGACCCCAGGGCCGCCTATGCCGGCGCCGATCTGGTGGTTGGTATGGGAAGCTCGGCCTTGCGCGCGCTATCGATCGGCCGGCCGGTGATCGTTCAGGGGGAAGAAGCGTTTTCCGAGATTTTTGAACCGAAAACCTATGATCTTTTTCTGAAGCAAGGGTTTTATGGCCTGGGCGACGCAAGGCCGGGCGCGCATCAGCTTGCGCGACAGATCGAAGAATTGGTTGTCGATCCACGCCGGCGTGCGGAACTCGGCATCTTCGGTCGGCGCATGGTCACTGAACGTTTCAGCTTGCGGCGAGCCATCGATTTGCAGCTGGGTATCTACCAGGAGGTTTTGGCCAACCCGCCACGCAGAAGCCTGGCTGATGCCGCTCGCTCAGCCCGCCTTGCCCTGGAGTTGGAATTTGCAAATCATGCCCCCTCCCGGAAACGCAACCGCAAAACCCGCGAAAGCGCTGTTCTGGACGCCGCTCGATCTGGACGCTGGCCGCCTCAGGCTGTCGAACACGGCCGTTAGAGGCGGGGCGTAGCGCCAAACAGGCCGAAAATCCGAAGCGCGCAGGCGTGCATTGATCGTCACCCCATCTCCGGCAATCGGTTCTAGGGTTACACCCTGCCATCCCTTGACAGGTTTATGCGTGATATCACCGGATTGTCTGTATCCTCTCCGGTAAGGTGAGCTATGGTAGTGCTTGCTGGCTCCCCCAATGCAGATTGAGTTTGCGTGACGAAAACCACTTTCAGATATTGGCTTGCCGGCGTTGGGCTTTGGCTCGCGGCGGTTTTCTCGTTTGCGTTCTATACAATCGATACGACTGAGCAGCACCTGTCCGATGAGCTGGAGGCGACCGGCCGGACCCTGCATCGCCTGATCTCGCAACGCGTGGCGCAGCATGATGCGCATATGACCAGCCTGATCGCCGTCACCAGCGGCGGTGCCGTCCGCCAGGTGATGGAGAGCATTACCCGGTTTTATCCGCGCATTGTTTGGATTGCGCTTGTTTCACTCGAGAGTGATGACACCTCGGCATCCCCTGGCGGCACCGTGATCAGGCCGCTGTTGGAAGTGCCTGATGGCGAGAACCAGGACCTTTCTCCGCTGGCAAACGAAATCGCCCGGCAGAGACCCGGAAAGATCAGTGTTTACCAAGGCCGTAACGGCCGGTACCTTTTGGCAAAACGGGCGCCGGCACCGTCCAATGCGGCAGTCGTGCTTGCCATCGATGCGCGGCTTTTGCTGGAGCCAGAAGAGCGGCCTGCATGGGCACGGCTCAGACTGATATTGGACGGGCAAGCTTTGCTCGACGTGCCGGCGGTGGACGCTGGAGATGCCCGTTTGCCGTACATCGCCGAGCCGCATTTTGAATCGGTGATCGACGGCGAAAGCCAGCGCCTATCCCTTACGCTCGACAGGCCGGTATCACTTGCGGACTTTTTGCCGGTGAAACAGCTGTTGGGCTTTGCCGCTGTGAGTGGGCTGGCTTTGTTTGTGATGATGTTTGCGCTGCGTCAACGCGCGGTCACGATGGAGTCACAGCGGACGATCCAGAAAGTAGAAGCTCGCGCCCTCCTGCGGGAGCGCGAGACGCTGCTTGCGCATGCTTCGCGCGTCAACGCGATGGGGGAAATGGCATCTGGGATTGCCCATGAACTGACGCAGCCGCTGACTGCGATTCTGAGCCGCAGCCAGGCCGCGCTCCGGCTGGCCAGCGCGGACAAGCCCGATATCCGGCCAATCTCCGAAGCACTGGAAATCAATGTGCGCGAAGCCAAGCGGGCCGGAGAGATGCTGAAACGCATGCGCGATTACGCCTCCAACAGAGCACCGAAACCGGTTACAAGTTCAATCAACGCAATCGTCACCGAAACCGTGGCCCTTACCGCAGCCGACCTCCGGCAACGGGGTATCAGTCTGGAATGCGGCCTGGCGCCGGAGCCGGTGCAGGCCTTAGTCGATGCCATCGAGCTGGAGCAGGTGCTGCACAATCTGATCCGCAACGCGGCCGATGCACTGGAAGGTGCTGGAGCCAAGGCAGCGCTCATCCGCATCGAGACTGAGGCGGTGAACGGCGAGGTCCAGATCGTGGTCGGGGACAACGGTCCGGGGATTACGCCCGATGCGCTGCAAAAGCTGTTTCATCCGTTCTTCACCACCAAACCGGAAGGCATGGGCCTCGGCCTGTCCTTGTGTGCAACGCTGGTGGAACGCGTCGATGGAAGAATAGAAGCGGCAAATATCCCCGGCAGCGGCGCAAGTTTCACCATCTTCTTGCCTGAAGCACAGGCACAGGACACGGCATGAGCCAACATCGGGTTTACCTTATCGACGACGACGAGGCTGTTCGCGAAGCGATCGCCTTTCTGCTCGGCACCTACGGCGTCAGTGTCGAGACCTTTGGCGACCCCAGGACGTTCCTGGCCCATATCAACGAGGAAAAGCCGGGTTGCATTTTGGTCGATCTTCGCATGCCGCTGGTTTCGGGATTGCAGCTCCATGCACAACTCACTGGGCGCGGTATCGACTGGCCGACGATCATGATCACCGGCCACGGCGACGTCGTAGCCTGCCGGCGTGCCTTCAAGGTGGGGATCCAGGACTTTTTGACCAAGCCGGTCGATGGCGAAGTCCTTATCGAGGCCCTACAGCAGGCATTTGCGAGCCTGGACGCTCATCTGGAAAGGCGCGAGGCGCGGTCACAGCTTGCGCGACTGACCGAGCGCGAACGCGAGGTCCTCGACATGGTCGCCGGCGGCTGGGCGAGCAAGGAGATTGCAGCAGCGCTCGGCGTGTCGGCACGAACCATCGACGCGCACAGGGCAAAGATCGCCGAAAAGCTTAACACCACGTCGGTGGCCGAGTTCGTCCGGCTGACTCTGGCCGACAAGGGGGCGTCATAGGTAGTTCTACCGAGACAACGTGGTGGTATCGCGGATTCTGCGATCCCTGTGGTTTTGATAGGTCTCGGCTCGAACAAGCGAAACGCTTTTTCCGAACAAGGGACTGGAACCACGCCATGATCAAGAGCTTTCTTCTCGCCACGTCGACAATCGTCCTCACCATCAGCGCCGCCCAGGCGGAGTTGCTGACCGAAAAAAATATCCCGTCGAGCCTTGCAGTTGAGATCGCCAGCAATGCTGTTCAGGCTTGCGCCGCAGACAAGTACAATGTGACTGCCGCCGTTGTAGACCGCGCTGGCGTTCTACGCGCCCTCGTCCGGGCCGACAATGCAGGACCCCATTCGGTCGAGGCCGCCCGCGCCAAGGCTTATACCTCGGCATCGTCGCGCACACCGACATCGAAGATGGCCGAGAATGTTGCCAACAACCCTGCGGCGGCCCAGCTCGTCAGTATTCCCGGTTTCCTGGTGCTTGCCGGCGGCGTGCCGATCAAGGCTGGTGACGTGACGATCGGCGCAATCGGCGTCGGTGGCGCTCCCGGCGGCAATTTCGACGAGGCATGCGCTGTTGCCGCGATCAAGAAAGTCGCCGACCAGCTGAAATAAGCACAGTTTCAATCCAAAAACCTCGCCTCCGGCTGCCACCGGGGGCGAGGTTCGTTTTGCGATTGGAGCGTTTCAGTCACACGATTTCGGGCAACTGCGGAGCAATCACTGCTGGTCTGGAATACTGCGATTATTGATTGAGACCGTAGCCGCTATGCGCCTCGGCGGCCAAGCGGTCAGAATAGCGCCGCATCATTTCCACCTGGACTTCCGTCTGGAAAGCCATGACCTGGTTGCGGATGGCATCTTCGGAGCATCCCAGATTGCTCAGCCGTTCCGCCAGCGCACGGCACTCGGTTTTCCAATACTGCAGAGCCTCGTTGCCATGGACATTTTCCAGCTCGCGGGCGCAGCGTCTGATGGTGCTTGCCTGTCCCGACAGAGGAAACGGCACGACCCGTTCTTCCATTTCCGAAAAACGCACATCCATCAACGCAGCACTCATCAGGCGGTTCTCCATGTTGGTGATTCTGATTTACAAAGCATATAGTTAACGCTTGGTATCCAGAGCGCGGCTTTGCCAATTTTAGCGGCCGAAACACCCATTTCGGATCGGATAAAGTGTGGAGTGGCTGAGCCAACCAATAATTCCCAGCATCGTGTCACAGCCGTCTGCCGGCGTTCACACCGCTGCACCGAGGCCTCTCCAGCGCATTCCTCCTCCGTACCGTGGCACCTACTTTTTGACGAACCGTTCACAGTCGCCTGGGCAAACACGAGGGCCAAAGCGTGAGGTTGCCCCTTGCAAAAATCATCCATATGTGAAAATATTCTTTAAATAAGAAAACTGGAGGACGCACATGGACATCATTTGGTCGGCAGTAATTTACGAGGGGTTCACGCGATGAGCGCCGCCGCACCAACCGTGGGCGTGTCCTCGACCCACCCTTCGGACATGCCAACGGACCATGCGTCGCTGCCTGTCTGGAACGCCGAAAACTGGCTCTATGAAGATTGGCCGGTCGGCCAGCGCATCCGCTCTTTGCGGCGCACGATGGCCGAGGGCGACAGCCACATGTTCAACATGCTGGTCACCGATATTCACCCTTACGTTCAGGACCAGATGTTTGCCGAGCGCGAAGGCATTTTCGGCAAGCGGCTGATTGCCGGTGCCTTCGTGTTTTCAGCCGGCCTTGGGCTTGTCGCCACCAACTGCGTCAATGCTTTTTCCTATGGCTATGACAAGCTGCGCTTCATCAAGCCGGTCTTCATCGGCGACACCATCTACACGATCCGCACCAACCTCGATAAACGCCCGCGCTACAAGGACATGGGCCTGATCCGCGCTAGCTATGAGGTGTTCAAGGGCGAAGGCGAACTGGTGCTCTACTGCGAGCATCTGCAGACCGTGAAATACAAGAACCCGGCCGATCTTGCCGGCAAGACGGAAAAACAATAATGTCAGCCGATACCGACCTTCCCCTCGCCGGTCTGATCGTCGTCGATCTCAGCCAGTTTCTCTCCGGCCCCTACTGTTCCCTGCGGCTGATGGATCTCGGCGCCCGCGTCATCAAGATCGAGCGGCCCGATGGCGGCGACCTCTCACGCCGCCTCTATCTCAGCGATACCGAGATCGGTGGCGATTCCACCATCTTCCATGCGATCAACCGGGCCAAGGAAAGCCTGGCCCTCGATCTGAAGGACGAGAAGGATCTGGCCTCGCTGCGGAAATTGCTCGCCAGGGCCGACGTGCTGATCCAGAATTTCCGGCCCGGTGTTATCGAACGTCTCGGGCTCGATTACGAGGTAGTGAAGGCGATCAATCCGCGCCTCGTCTACGCCTCGATCAGCGGCTACGGCGAGGAAGGTCCCTGGGTCAAGCGGCCGGGACAGGACCTTTTGGCGCAATCGCGTTCGGGCGTGATGTGGCTGAACGGCGATGAGGATCAGGGGCCGGTTCCTTTCGGTCTGGCGATCGGCGACATGCTGGCCGGTGCTGCGCTCGCCCAGGGCATTCTGGCGGCGCTCGTCCGGCGCAGCATCAAGGGAACCGGCAGCCATGTCGAAACCAGCCTGCTCGAAGCTCTGGTCGATTTCCAGTTCGAGGTTTTGACGACCCACCTCAACGATGGCCGGCGGCTACCAAAGCGGGCAAATTTCCGCAGCGCCCACGCCTATCTCTCCGCACCCTACGGCGTCTATGCAGCGGCCGACGGCTATCTCGCCATCGCCATGACGCCGATCCCCAAGCTTGCCGACCTGCTCTGCATGGATGAGCTTGCGCGTTACCGCAACAACTCATCCACCTGGTTTACGGCTCGCGACGAGATCAAGGCGCTGATCGCCAAGCGCATCGTCACCAAGACCACCGATGAGTGGTTGGCAATTCTCGAACCGGCCGATATCTGGTGCGCCCGAGTGTTGAACTGGAACGAGCTTCTGGCGAGTGATGGCTTTCAGGTTCTCGACATGCTGCAGACCGTCACCCGCGAGGACAATATTTCGATCACCACGACGCGCTCGCCGCTGCGCGTCAACGGCGTGCGGGCCAAGGTAGATCGCGCCGCACCACGCATCGGTGAACACAGCCAAGCCATTCGCGAAGAGTTTGGCCTATGACCATCACACTCAAAGGCATGACCTGGAACCATCCGCGTGGCTACGATCCGATGGTCGCCTGCTCGCACCGCTGGTTCGATGAAGCCGGCGTCAGGGTCGAATGGGAAAAGCGGTCGCTGCAGGATTTCGAGACGTTTCCGGTCGAGGAATTGGCAAGGCAGTTCGATCTCATCGTCATCGATCACCCGCATGTCGGTCAGATCACTCACGAGAAATGCCTGCTGCCGCTGGATATCGCCGGACGCGAAAGCGAGCGAGGCGCGTTGGCGGCCGCCAGTGTCGGCCAATCCTTTTCCAGCTATACCTGGCAGGGCCGTCAATGGGCATTCCCGATTGATGCAGCAACGCAGGTTCAAGCCTGGCGCCCTGATCTGCAGGCCGCGCCGACCGCCAACTGGGCCGAGGTACTTGAATTGGCGCGTTCAGGAAAAGTCCTCATTCCACTTCGCCCGCCGCATTCGCTGATGAGCTTTTATACGCTCTGCGGCAATCTTGGGCGGCCCTGCGCCGTCGAAGGGCCGGGTGAACTGATCGACATCGGCACGGGCGCGCAAGTTTTCGAAATGCTGCGCGAAATCGCCGCTCTGATCGATCCGGCCTGTTTCGAGATGGACCCGATCGCGGTTCTCGAGCGGATGGCGGCGCCCGAGACAAAAGCTGTCGTCTCGCCGCTGATCTATGGTTATGTAAGCTATTCGGTGAAGGATTTCCGGCCGGGCGTCCTCCGTTTCGGCGATATTCCGCCGGCGGGCAAGAGCGGGCCGGTCGGCTCAGCGCTGGGCGGAACCGGCATTGCCGTCTCGGCTTTTTCCAAAAACCCGGACGCTGCCATCAATTTTGCCTATTGGATCGCCAGCGGCGAAGTTCAGAAAGCCGATTATGCCACTGGTGGCGGCCAACCTGGCCATGCGCACGCATGGGAAGATGCGGTCGTCAATGTCGCCACCGCCGACTTCTATCGCGCCACCCGCGCAACGCTCGATGCTGCCTGGGTCAGGCCCCGCCACGACGGCTATATGTCCTTCCAGCAAGCGGCATCGGACCGCTTGAACAAAGGCCTGTTACAGCGTCAACCGGCCAGGACGGTCGTCAGTGACATCAACCGATTGTTTGCTGAGAGCTTTCGATAAGAAGCAGGCCGGCGGATCACGCCGGCCGCCTGATTAGAGCCGCCAAAGTTTCTTGGCGTTGCCCGACAAAAGCTTCTCGCGCTCGCCTTGCGAACAACCGGTCAGCAGCGCGTGGGTCGCGGCCATCCAGGTCGACAGGCCACCGCCCAGCGTGCAAACCGGCCAGTCGCTGCCCCAAACGACACGATCCCAACCGAATTGCGCGATGGTGTGCTCGACATAGGGGCGAAGCGTCTCGACAGACCAGCTTTCCGCTTCGGCATACGCAACGACGCCCGAAATTTTGGCGGTTACATTTTGGCGTTTGGCGATCTCGGTCATATTGTCCCGCCACGGCTGCACCGCGCTGGACGCGATGGCTGGGACGCCACAATGGTCGAGGATGAACTGAACGTGCGGTGCCAGGTCGGCAAGCGCAATGGCTTTGGGGATCTGATGCGGCAGGACGCAGAGGTCGAAGGACAGGCCGGTTCCGCCAAGCCGTTTGATATTCTCGCGAAACAGCGCGCCTTCCGACACATCATCGGGAACGACATGCAGCACGCGACGGAAACCTTTGACGAACGGGTTGGCTCGCTGACGCTCGAGATAGGCGGCAAAAGCCGCCTCTTCCGGACGGCAGGCGGCGATAGCGCCGGCAATCAGGTTTTCGGGGCGCTTGGAAAGATCCTGGACATAGTCGATTTCAGCTTCGGCCTGCGTCGTATCGACATCGACCTCCATATGAATGGCGGCGCCAATGCCGCAGCGTTTTGCCTCTGTCGCATAGGTTTCATAGAGAAAATCTCGATCAAGCGCCGGTACGCCCGATAGCCACGGATAGGCAAGAGCTGCCCTATCGATCAGGTGCAGATGGGTGTCGATGATCATCGTCCGTGTCCTCCCAAGCGTGGCAACCGACTATTTCACACAAGAAGATATTATTCAAATAAGAATTTTGGCGCGCAACCACGCTTCATTCCACTGGAACGGTGCTCATTCCGTGTGATTGACGTCCGATCCGGCCAGCAGCGAAAGCTGGGCAGCCGTCTTTTGCAGGAGCGCAATGCTCTCGGTGATATCGGGTGCCGATGGGGCGTTGACCAGCGCGATATAGGGGCAGGTCAATGCGGCAATGCCGCGGCCGTCAGGTCCCAGGATCGGGGCAGAAAGGTTGTAGACGCCGGCGGTCTGGGCGCTGGCCATCATTTCGTAGCCACGCTGGCGGATGCGATCGAGCCGTTCGAGAAAGTCGTCGGACAGCGGTGGCTCCGACTGGCTTTTGACATGCTCTGAAATCATCATCTGGCGTTCTTCTTCACTACGGAAAGCGAGCAGAACATGGCCAGATCCGGTATCGAACAGACTGATATGCGAGCCGACCCGGATCGAGATCCCCCAGTAATCTGGAGCTTCCTGCTGGGCAATCACCACGGCAAAGCCACGATCGAACACCGCCAGATGGTTGGCCTGGCGGCTGCGTTGGGCAAGATCGCGCATCAGCGGCGTCGCATAGGATGCCAGTCGCCGGACCGGCGCATGCAGTTGCGCCAGGCCGAACAGCTTGAGCGTCAGCGAGTAGCGGTCACCATCAATCCGCGTCACGTAACCACGCCGCACCAGCCGGTCGAGCATGCGGTAGAATTCGTTCGGACTGCGCTCCAGCTTCTTGGAAATCTCGGCCTGCGTCAGGCCGCCATCGACGCCGGCCAAAAGCTCGAGAATATCAAGCCCCTTGTCCAGCGCTGGTGCGCGGTATCTGTCGGATTCATCAGCGTCCATCAACACATCCCCCTGTGAATGAATTACTTCATATACGCATACGAGGCGCGCCACAAAGCAAAGTTGCGGCTTGACGCAAGGGTACATTTGCTGTTTGTATATAAATCAATTCCTCACAAATGAGGAATTCCCGCCATTGGGAATGGTGTGGACGTGAGGAGGAGAAATCATGAACAAGCTGCTTTCCGGCGTATCAGCCGGAGTAATGTTGTTTGCCTGCTCGGTCGCGGCACAGGCCGCAGACCTGCCCGGTAAATTCGACGGCGTGACCATCGATGCGAAGCTCATCGGCGGCCAGCAATACGAAAAACTCTATGAGCGCATCGGCGAGTGGGAAAAGGCGACAGGCGCCAAGGTCAACATCCTCTCGAAGAAGAACCATTTTGAGCTCGACAAGGAAATCAAGTCGGATATCGCCACCGGTGGCCTCAGCTGGTGCGTCGGCTCGAACCATTCGTCGTTCGCGCCGCAATATCCGGATATCTACACCAACCTGACGCCGCTGATCCCGGCCGAGGAAATCGCCAAGTTCGTGCCAGCACTGATTGCCGCCTCGACCCTCAACGGCAAGCTGGTGATGCTGCCGCGCGCCCAGTTCGACGTTTCGGCACTCTATTACCAGAAGAGCCTCTATCAGGACGAAGCCAAGAAAACGGCCTTCAAAGCCAAATACGGCTACGACCTGACGCCGCCTGATACCTGGGCGCAGGTCTCCGACCAGGCCGAGTTTTTCTCCTCGCCGCCGACATTCTACGGCACGCAGTTTGCCGGCAAGGAAGAGGCGATCAACGGCCGCTTCTACGAGATGCTGGTTGCCGAAGGCGGCGAATATCTCGACAAGGATGGCCGCCCGGCCTTCAATTCAGACGCCGGCGTGCGCGCGCTCGACTGGTTCGTCAATCTCTACAAGAACAAGGCCGTACCGGCCGGCACCACAAACTATCTCTGGGACGATCTCGGCCAGGGCTTCGCGTCCGGCTCGATCGCGCTTAATCTCGACTGGCCTGGCTGGGCGAGCTTCTTCAACGACCCAAAATCTTCCAAGGTTGCCGGCAATGTCGGCGTGAAGGTTCAGCCAGCGGGTTCGTCCGGCACGCGCACCGGCTGGTCCGGTCACCATGGTTTCTCGGTCACGGAATCCTGCGCCAACAAGGAAGCCGCTGCATCACTGGTCTGGTGGCTGACCAACGAAGACAGCCAGAAGCTGGAATCGGCGACCGGTCCGCTGCCGACACGCAGCGCCGTCTGGGATTTCAACATCAAGGCCGCCGAAGGCGACACCTACAAGACCGAAGTGCTGCAGGCCTTCCTGGAAGCGGCAAAGCATGCCTTCCCGGTTCCGCAGACAGCCGAATGGATCGAGATTTCCAACTCGGTCTATCCGGAACTCCAGGCTGCTATCCTTGGTGACAAGACATCCAAGCAGGCGCTTGATAGCGCCGCCGAGAAAGCCACGACCATACTGCAGGATGCCGGCAAGCTTTGATTGAACTGACGCGGCGCAACGGCTTTCGCCGTGGCGCCGCTTTCAATTTCCGGCGCAAATCAAAGGGGGCGACATGAAACTTTCCAGATTATCGGCACCGGTGCTGCTGCTGTTTCCTGCGTTCCTGGTTCTTGCGGCAGTCGTCGTCGTGCCTCTGGCGCTCTCCTTCTATTCGAGCTTCACGCCGTTCCGCCTCACCAAGCCGGAATCGCTCTATGTCTTCATCGGCCTGCGCAACTATATCACCGTCATTTCGAGCTGGGATTTCTGGGTCGCGTTCGGCCGCACGGTGCTGTTCCTGACGATTGCGCTCAATGCCGAAATGCTGCTCGGCCTCGGTCTTGCGCTGCTGGTCTCCAAGGCCGTGCGCGGCCAGCGGCTGCTGCGCACCATGATGATGTTTCCGATGATGTTTTCGCCGGTACTCGTCGGTTTCCAGTTCAAATTCCTGTTCAATGACAATATCGGCCTGATCAACAACGGCCTGCAGGCGTTGGGGCTGACCGACCAAGCAATTCCGTGGCTGATCAATGGCAATCTGGCGCTGTTTTCGATCACCGTTGCCGAAGTCTGGTCTTCGACCTCCGTCTTTGCCATCCTAATCCTTGCCGGGCTTCTGGCGATGCCGCGGGATCCGATCGAGGCAGCTCATGTCGACGGCTGCACGCCGCTGCAGACCTTCCGCTACATCACCTGGCCGTATCTCATGCCGTTCGCCTTCATCGCCATGACCATCCGTTCGCTCGACGTTGCAAGAGCCTATGACATCGTCAAGATCATGACGGATGGCGGCCCCGCCAAGCGCACCGAGCTTTTGTGGACTTTGGTCGGACGCACCGCCTATGGCGACGCTCGCATGGGGTTGGCCAATGCCATGGCCTATTTTGCCATCGTGCTGTCGATCCTCTTCACCGTCTATTTCTTCCGCAAGCTCGCAGCCGCGCGCCAGCAGATCGGAGCTGAGTGGTAATGGATATCAATTCGTCCCACCGCCTGCGCAAGCGCCTCTATTCGCTCGCCCATATCATCACGCTGTTTGTGGCGATGCTGCTCATCTGCCTGCCCGGCTTCTGGATCATCCTGTCGTCGCTACGCCCGACTGTTGAGATCATGGCAAAGCCGCCCGTCTGGATTCCGCAGGAACTGTCGCTCGACGCTTACCGATCGATGTTTTCTGGTGCCGGCCAGGGTGGCATTCCGGTCTGGTCTTATTTCCGCAATTCGTTGATCGTCTCGATCACCTCGACATTTATTGCGCTCGGGATCGGCATGGCCGGCGGCTACGCCTTCGCGCGCTACAGGTTCAAGGGCAAATCGGCGATCTTCCTCGGCTTCATGCTCACCCGCGCCGTGCCCGGGATCGCGCTGTCACTGCCTTTGTTCATGATCTTTGCCCGCACCGGCATTATCGATACGCATTTCGCACTGATCCTCACCTATGTTGCGCTCAACGTACCCTTTACCATCTGGCTGATCGACGGCTTCTTCCGGCAGGTGCCGAAAGATCTGGCGGAAGCTGCCCAGATCGACGGCTGCACGCGCTGGCAGGCTTTCTGGCAGGTGGAGTTTCCGCTGGCCGGCCCCGGCATCGCCTCGGCGGGTATCTTTGCCTTTCTGATCTCGTGGAACGAATATGCGCTGGCGTCGCAGATCACCCGCTCGGTAAATTCAAAGACGCTGCCGGTCGGCCTGCTCGACTATACCGCCGAGTTTACGATCGACTGGCGCGGCATGTGCGCGCTGGCCGTCGTGATGATCATCCCGGCGCTTACACTCACCTTCGTCATACAAAAACACCTCGTCTCCGGCCTCACCTTCGGCGCGGTCAAAGGATAATTTCATGGCTCCCGTCAGTCTCAAGAAACTGGTCAAGCGCTACGGCGCGCTGGAAGTGGTGCACGGTATCGACCTTGAAGTGAAGGACCGTGAGTTCATCGCCCTGGTCGGCCCGTCCGGATGCGGAAAATCAACGACACTGCGGATGATCGCCGGACTGGAAGATGTCAGCGGCGGCACGATCGAGATTGGTGATAATGTCGTCAACGACCTGCCGCCCCGCGCCCGCAACATTTCCATGGTATTCCAGTCTTATGCGCTCTATCCGCACATGACCGTTGGCGAAAACATGGGCTTTTCGCTGAAGATCGCCGGCCGGCCGATCGAGGAGATCAAGGAAAAGGTGGCGGATGCCGCCGCCATTCTCGACCTTTCCCATCTGCTCGAACGCCGCCCCTCGCAGCTTTCCGGTGGCCAGCGCCAGCGCGTGGCCATGGGCCGGGCAATCGTCCGGCGCCCGGATGTGTTCCTGTTTGACGAGCCGCTGTCCAATCTCGACGCCAAGCTTCGCACGCAGGTCCGCACCGAAATCAAGAAACTGCATGCCCGCATGCAGGCAACGATGATCTATGTCACGCATGATCAGGTCGAGGCGATGACGTTGTCCGACCGCATCGTCATCATGCGCGACGGCCATATCGAGCAGATCGGCACGCCGGAAGAGGTGTTCAACCGCCCGCTGACCAAGTTCGTCGCGGGTTTCATCGGCTCGCCGCCGATGAACATGGACGACGTGACGGTTGCCGACGGCAAGCTGGTCTTCGCCAGCGGCGCCACCCTGCCAATCCCGCCGAAATTCCGCCCGAGCCTGACGGCCGGTCAGAAGCTGACTTTTGGACTTCGGCCCGACGATTTCTTTCCAACCGGTCATGGCTTGAATTCCGGCGATGCCGAGGCGGTTGCCGAACTGGAGCTGCCGGTTTCCATCACCGAACCGCTGGGGAACGAGACGCTGGTCTTTGTCGGCTTCAACGGCCGCGATTGGGTGTCGCGTATGCTCAACCCGCGCCCCCTGCCCTCCGGCCAGACCATCAAAATGAGCTTTGATCTTTCGCAAGCGCACCTGTTTGACCTGACGACCGGCAAGAGCCTGGTAGCCTGAGGAACTTTTGATGGCCCGTATTGAAAAAATTGAACTGCGCATGGTCGACCTTCAACCAAAGGCGAAGCGCACAGACGCGATCCAGAGCTTCGTCAGCCAGGAAACTCCTTTCGTCACCATTACGGATTCTGACGGTGCAACGGGTACCGGCTATAGCTATACGATCGGCACGGGCGGTTCCTCGGTCATGCGGCTTTTGTCGGACCATCTCGTGCCGCTGTTGATCGGCGCGGATGCCGATTGCATCGAGGCGATCTGGCACAAGCTGGAATTTGCCACACACGCAACGACGATCGGCCCAATCACCGCGCTGGCGCTCGCCGCCGTCGATACAGCACTTTGGGATCTGCGGGCGAAGAAGCAGAACCTTCCCCTGTGGAAACTGGCCGGTGGCGCCCGCGACCGTTGCCCGCTCTACACGACCGAAGGCGGATGGCTACATATCGACAAGCAGGCATTGGTCGATGACGCGCTACAGGCGAAGGCCAAGGGCTTTTCCGGCTCGAAGATCAAGATCGGCCGGCCACACGGTTCGGAAGATTACGACCGGCTGTCCGCCGTGCGAGCAGCCGTCGGCCCAGCTTTCGAGCTCATGACCGATTGCAATCAGGGTTTTGCCGTCGATGAAGCGATCCGGCGGGCCGGGCGCTTGCAGGAGCTTGATCTTGCCTGGATCGAGGAGCCGCTTCCCGCCGACGATCTCGATGGCCATATCCGTCTTTCCCGCTCGACCAGAACGCCGATTGCGGTCGGTGAATCGATGTATTCGATCCGCCATTTCCGCGAATATATGCAGAAAGGCGCTTGCTCGATCGTTCAGGTCGACGTTGCCCGTATCGGCGGCATCACGCCGTGGCTGAAGGTTGCCCATACGGCGGAAGCCTTCGACATTCCCGTTTGCCCGCATTTCCTGATGGAACTGCATGTCAGCCTCGTTTGCGCGATACAGAACGGCAAATATGTCGAGTATATTCCCCAGCTTGACGATCTGACGGAAAAGCGCATGGAGATTGTCGACGGCAAGGCGCTCGCCCCATCCGAGCCGGGCATCGGCATCGCCTGGGACTGGGATGCGGTCAAGTCGCGCTCGGTCGAAGAGTTTACCCGCGAATTCCTGGCCTGACGGGAGACGGTTATGCTGCGCA
The DNA here is from genome assembly GCF_049897905.1 of Pararhizobium sp. PWRC1-1. Lineage (NCBI taxonomy): Bacteria > Pseudomonadati > Pseudomonadota > Alphaproteobacteria > Hyphomicrobiales > Rhizobiaceae > Pararhizobium > Pararhizobium sp. PWRC1-1. The sequence continues at coordinate 72,534 of NZ_JAFCXE010000019.1, forward strand.
TGAGCATGGTGATCGGGCTTGAGCCGACAAAGGTTGCGGAGTACACGCAGCTGCATGCCGCCGTGTGGCCGGAGATCCTTGCCCTGATCTCGGACTGCAACATCAGCAACTACTCGATCTTCCTGAAGGAGCCGGAGAACCTGTTGTTCGGTTATTGGGAATATACCGGCAGCAATTTCGAAGCCGACATGGCCAAGATGGCGGCGCATCCGAAAAACAAGGAATGGTGGTCGGTCTGCATGCCCTGCCAGAAGCCGCTTGCCACCCGCAAGAACGGCGAGTGGTGGGCGATGATGGAAGAGGTTTTTCATCATGACTGAGCGTTTCGATCCGGCAACGCTTCGCCAATGGTGGCCAAAGCCTGCAGCACCATGCCCCATCGTCATTTTCGGCGCCGGCAGCATCGTCGGCGACGCCCATCTGCCGGCCTACAAGAAGGCCGGTTTCCCGGTCGCCGGTCTCTACGATCCGAATGCTGACAAAGCGCGCGCACTGGCACAAACCTGGGGCATCCGCGCTTTTGCCAGCCAAGATGAAGCGCTCGCGGTCAAGGACGCCATCTTTGATCTTGCGACGCCTCCGGCAACACATACCGCCATCCTGTCGAAACTGCCGCCTGGCGCTGCAGTACTTATCCAGAAGCCGATGGGTTCGGACCTTGCCGCCGCAACCGAAATCCTCAATATCTGCCGCGCCCAGCAGCTGAAGGCTGCGGTCAATTTCCAGCTGCGTTTCGCGCCGATGATGCTGGCCCTAAAAGATGCGGTCGAGCGCGGTTTCCTTGGCGAAATCGTCGATTTCGACGCTTGGCTGGCGTTGGCGACACCGTGGGGCTTGTGGCCTTTCCTCAAGGGCCTGCCGCGTATCGAAATTGCCATGCACTCGATCCACTATCTGGATTTCATCCGCGGTCTGATCGGCAATCCGCTCGGCGTTCACGCCAAGACCATCGGCCATCCGAACCATGACGTGGCCCAGACCCGCACGGCCGCCATCCTCGATTATGGCGACAGGCTGCGTTGCGTTCTTTCGGTCAACCATGACCATGAATTCGGCCGCAAATTCCAGGCCTGCGAGTTCCGCATTTCGGGCACGAAGGGCGCCGCCTATATCAAGCTCGGCGTCAATCTCGACTATCCGCGCGGTGAACCGGACGAGCTCTGGATTCGCCCGGCAGGTGGCGACGAATGGGTTTCCGTGCCGCTGCAAGGCGCATGGTTTCCGGATGCCTTTGCTAATCGCATGGCCAACCTGCAGCGTTTTGCCACCGGCGAGGTCGACGTGCTGATCGGCTCCGTCGAGGATGCCTGGCAGACTATGGCCCTGGTGGAAGCCGCCTATCAATCCAGCGCGCAGCCAGCGACGCCAATTGCGCCGCTACCGGGATTTGAACCATGAGCGAACAGATCATCCATTTCGAAGAGTACGAACTCGGCTCCGTCCGGCTGACCACCGGCCGAACCATCACCGAGACCGATTTCGTCGTTCATGCCGGCCATACCGGCGATTTCTTCCCGCATCACATGGATGCCGAATTCGCCAAGACTTTACCCGGAGGCCAACGCATCGCCCATGGCACGATGATCTTTTCGATCGGTGTCGGCCTCACCGCATCGCTGATCAATCCGGTCGCATTTTCATACGGCTATGATCGATTGCGGTTTGTTCGTCCCGTCCACATTGGTGATACGATCCGCACGCGCGTCACCATCGCGGCCAAGAATGACGACCCGAAACGGCCGGCATCCGGCCGTGTCACCGAACGCTGCGAAGTTATCAACCAACGCGGGGAAGTCGTGCTCGCCGCCGACCACATTCTTATCGTCGAACGCAAGAAAACCTAAAAGAGGCCAATGACATGACCGCCAAACTGATCGGCAAGAAAGTCCTGATCACCGCTGCAGCGCAAGGCATAGGCCAGGCGTCCGCCCTCGCCTTCGCCCGCGTGGGCGCGACTGTCCATGCCACCGACATCAACGTCGACGCGCTTGCCAACCTGGCCAAGGAACCGGGCGTCTCCACCCACATTCTCAATGTGCTGGAAGCCGATGCAGTTTCGACGCTGGTTGCCGAAATCGGTGACATCGATGTGCTGTTCAACTGCGCCGGCGTCGTTCATGGCGGCTCGGTCCTGGAAATGAAGGACAGCGATCTCGAATTCGCCTTCGATCTCAACGTCAAGGCGATGATCCGGACCATTCGCGCCGTGCTGCCCGGCATGCTGACGCGCGGCGACGGTTCCATCGTCAACATGTCGTCTGTCGCCTCCAGCATCAAGGGCGTGCCGAACCGCTTTGCCTATGGCGTCACCAAGGCTGCCGTCATCGGCCTGACCAAGGCCATCGCCGCCGATTATGTCGCGCAAGGCATCCGCTGCAACGCCATTTGCCCCGGCACGGTCGAAAGCCCGTCGCTACAGGAACGCATGCGCTCGCAGGGCGATTACGATACCGCCCGCGCCGCCTTCATCGCCCGCCAGCCGATGGGCCGGCTCGGCACGCCGGAAGAGATCGCCGACCTCGCGGTCTATCTCGCCGGCGCCACCTATACGACCGGCCAGGCCTACGCCATCGACGGCGGCTGGACGATTTGACGCCTTAAAACAGGAAACACGCTCATGAAACTTCTTCGCTATGGCGCACCCGGCACTGAGAAGCCCGCAATGCTCGACACCGACGGCGTCATCCGTGACCTTTCGGCTCATGTCACCGATATCGGCGGCAAGGATATAGATCCCGCGGCACTTGCCGAGTTGGCAAAGCTCGATCGGGCAAGCCTGCCGGTCGTCGGCGGTACGCCACGCATCGGCCCTTGCGTCACCGGCACCGGCAAATTCATCTGCATCGGCCTCAACTATGCCGACCATGCGGCCGAATCGGGCATGGCAGTTCCGCCGGAACCCGTCGTTTTCATGAAGGCGACCTCGGCGATTGTCGGCCCGAATGATGATCTGCTGATCCCGCGCGGTTCGGAAAAGACCGACTGGGAAGTCGAACTCGGCGTCGTCATCGGCAAGACTGCCAAATATGTCTCCGAAGCAGATGCCCTCGATTATGTCGCCGGCTATTGCACCGTTCACGATGTTTCCGAGCGCGCCTTCCAAATCGAACGCTCCGGCCAGTGGACCAAGGGCAAGTCCTGCGACACGTTCGGCCCGATCGGCCCCTGGCTGGTGACGAAGGACGAAGTCGCCGATCCTCAGAATCTCGGGCTCTGGCTGAAGGTCAACGGCGAAACCGTGCAGAACGGCACGACCAAAACCATGGTCTACGGAGCGGCCTTCCTCGTTTCCTATCTCAGCCAGTTCATGTCGCTGCATCCCGGCGACATCATTTCGACAGGTACGCCGCCCGGCGTCGGCATGGGCATGAAGCCACCGCGCTACCTGAAACCCGGCGATATCGTGGAACTCGGCATCCAAGGTCTGGGAAGCCAGAAGCAAACCACGCGAGCAGATATCTAACCGGTTGGCCGGTGCGGGGCTTCTCTGCACCGGCCAATTCAAAATCCCATGACCACAGCCTGCCGCCCATACTTTTTCGGAGCAAACCCATGACCCGCATCACCGATCTCCGCGTCTTCGACCTGCGCTTCCCCACCTCGCAAAGCCTGGACGGTTCGGACGCGATGAACCCCGATCCGGATTATTCCGCGGCTTACGTCATTCTCTATACCGACACGGACAGGCTCTCCGGTCACGGTCTGACCTTCACCATCGGCCGTGGCAACGAAATCTGCTGTGCGGCCATCAATGCGATGAAGCACCTGGTCATCGGCGCCCAACTCGGCGAGATCCTTGCCCATCCCGGCAAATTCTGGCGCCACCTGACCGGCGACAGCCAGCTCCGCTGGATCGGCCCGGACAAGGGTGCGATGCATCTTGCCACCGGCGCTGTCGTCAATGCCGTGTGGGACCTGCTTGCCAAACAGGCGGGCAAACCCGTCTGGCGGCTAATCGCAGACATGCCGGCCGAGCAGATCGCCGATATTGTTGACTACCGCTATTTGACCGATGTGCTCACCCGCGATGAGGCCGTTGCCATTCTCAAGCGCGCAGAGGCGGGCAAGGCCGAGCGCATCGCAACGCTCGAGGCAGAGGGATACGCCTGCTACACCACATCGGCCGGCTGGCTTGGATATGACGATGAAAAACTCCGCCGCCTGTGCCAGGAAGCGATCGATGCCGGCTTCAACCACGTCAAGATGAAGGTCGGCCGCGATCTCGACGACGATATTCGCCGCCTGCGCATCGCCCGTGACGTCATCGGCCCGGACCGCTATCTGATGATCGATGCCAATCAGGTCTGGGAAGTCGATGAGGCGATCGAATGGGTCAATAAGCTGGCTTTTGCCAAGCCATTCTTCATCGAGGAACCGACCAGCCCCGACGACATTGCCGGGCACCGCAAGATCCGCGCAGGCATTGGCACCGTCAAGGTCGCGACGGGCGAGATGTGCCAGAACCGCATCATGTTCAAGCAGTTCATCGCCGAGGGCGCGATCGACATCGTCCAGATCGATTCATGCCGCATGGGCGGCCTGAACGAAGTGCTTGCGGTTCTTCTGATTGGCGCAAAATATGATCTGCCGGTCTGGCCACATGCTGGTGGTGTCGGGCTGTGCGAATATGTCCAGCATCTGTCGATGATCGATTATGTTGCCGTATCTAGTACCAAGGACGGCCGGGTGATCGAATATGTCGACCACCTGCACGAACACTTCATCGATCCGTGCGTCATCGAAAACGCCGCCTATATGCCACCGAAGGCAGCAGGCTTCTCAATCGAGATGAAACCCGCGTCGATCAATCAGTACCTGTTCCAGAAATAAGCTGGAACCGGGGCCATTCTGGCCCCGGTTTTCGTTTCGAGCGAAATGCGCTTTCACTGACGTTTTGTAATCAAACCATAGACGATGTTACGGTTGGCACCGAACTGCACACTCGCTTCGAACTCATCGCGCCCCGCACTTGCGTGGATAATGTTCCACATATGAACTTCCGAGCGCAGTAGCAGCGCCCAGTTCATGAACGTCTCCATATAGCCGTCGACCTTGATATCGGTCGCAAAGTTGGCAAACAGGAATACGCCGTTCGGTTTCAACATCTCCAGGCAACGCTGCGTGAGCTTCACCGCGACATTCTCGGCGAGATAGTCATAGAGGCCTGCCGCATAGACGAAATCGAACTGGCCGAGCCTGTGACCCTTGGTGAGGATACCGCGGACGGAACCGTCGATAGCCTCGACGCCACTACCGGCGAAGTCGCGCCTGATCGAGCCGACACTGATCGGGTCCTGATCCAACGCAACCCACCGCTTGATCCGCCGTCGGCGCAGAGCAACGGAGTTGTTAGCTTCCCGCAAGTGGCCGGCGGCGATCGTGAGGACTTCCGTGTCGCTACCGCGTTTTTCCGCGATATCATCCACATGCTGGGTCAGCAGATCACGGCGTTCCCGCACCGCAACCGACGAGGACGCATCCTTGGTGTAGTCGTACAGGACTCTTCCAAGCGGTGAAGCCTTGGCGATGTCGCTCTCAACGCTTGGGTGACCATAGATGAAGTCAAGCAACTGAGCGTCGCCGGAATAGCCCCTTGGCTTGGTAAAGGACCAGCGAGTGAACGGATCCTGAAGAAAGTACTCCGATACCGGGTGGTTCTGCGCGATGGGGATAAGTTCTTGCCAGACGCTGGGATGAAACTTAGCGCGTGTCTCATGAAGCGTTCCGGCCAACCGGTGAATGATCTCTGCCGGATCCCTGCCATATTCAAACTGCTGCCTGGCGATCTGCAAGATCAGCGCCATCTCCGCTTTGCCAGTTGCCAGTTGCTCGCTATACAACGCCCCCTTGGATGAGCCGAATTCGGCGGCCATCGCCTCGGGCGTTATTAGACTTTCACCATCAAACACGACTTTAAGTTGGCTCACGCTGCACCCTATACCCGTTAATAGACTGTTTACCGTAATCAGCAAAATGACTTGATTTGCAAGATTTTGTACAGCACGAAAAATTTCTCGTGCACGCTTCCTTGTCCGGTAACGTCGGGTGTTTCGGCGGCATGTGTCGGTTTAATTTAACGAAAACTTCACGGGCATCACATAAGATAGTGCTTGGAGATGCACGCTTCCGTTGTGTTGTCCGATCTGAAAGGATCGTAAGCGTGCAGCTGCCTGAGCAGCGGCCTTCGGTGGAAATGCAGTGCCAAAACTCCGCTGAACGCGACGCAACTCAATGGAACAGTGCATGAAGCACACGCTGGCCGACGTAGTGGAAATCGATCTGCACAAGCAGCCTGAAAGGCCGTTGTCAGCAGAACTCCGCTCACTTTACAGAAAAGAGGGCGAAAGCACCCGCAGACATGCAACCCGGCAGGGGCTGTGGGTTGCCGTTCTGATCTACGTCCTCTTTTCCATTCCGGACATTTTGCTGATTTGGGATGTGGCAACCTACACTATTGTCGCCCGTTTTGTTGTCGGCATAGCAGTCCTGATCGCCTTTGAAATTCAATTTCACAGAAACGTTAAAACGGATTGGCTCGATCGAACCTGCGCCGCGGCGCTTGTGTTGGGATATGTCGGCTGGTTGTGCCCGGCAATGATGAGTCACCAGATGCAGAATCTGTCCTATTACATGGTTTTCGGCGCCATTTTCATGATGGGCGCTAACCTCTTCTTCAGCTTCCAGTTCCGTCTCTCGTTGATGACGTCCGGCATCGTACTCGGTATCTTCTTCCTGTCGCTCCTTTCTTTTTTTCCGGACAACTCAGCTTACCCGCTGGCTTTCGGCACATTTTACGTCTCCTGTTTCGTCTTTACCTCATATGTGAACTGGAAGCTCAACCGCGAACGATACAATGTCTTCCTGAACGCGTTTGAGGCCCGGCTGCAGCAGAAGGAGGCCTCGGAACGAGGAGACGCCTTGCTCCGGCTGTCAAATACCGATCCTTTGACAGGTTTGGAAAACCGTCGGGCGATCGACCAGAGGTTGCGGGATTATTGGGCCGGTTGGCAAAGCCACCGCACCAGTTTTGCCGCGATCCTGATCGATGTAGACTTCTTCAAAAAATATAACGACTGCTACGGTCACCAGGAAGGAGACCGCTGTCTCATTCTTGTCGCGGATGCGCTCACTGATTCGATACGCTCCTACAACGGTTCAATCGGCCGTTATGGCGGCGAGGAATTCATCGTTTTGGCACGCGTGGAAAGCAAAGACCAAGTTAGGGAACTTGCTGAAACCATCTGCCGAACCGTGGAAAACATGGGTCTGGTGCACCAGCAGCGCCGCGATGGCATGTCTATCGTCACAGTCAGCGTCGGGGCTGCATTCACCAGAAGCGAAGCCGGCACGAAACTTGAAAAGATCATTCATGAAGCCGACCGTGCCCTGTACGGCGCAAAGGCAAGCGGGCGGAACTGCGTCAAGCTGTTTGATCCGAACGATCCGCATAGCAGCGACGAAAGCGAGAATGTCGCCGCCCTGTTGAAAATCGCTACGGCTCAAAACCTCGTGTCGCTGGTTTATCAACCGATCCGCAATGTCTCATCGGGCAATGTCGAAGCTGTTGAGGCTCTGATGCGCCTGACGATGATTGATGGCACGTCGGTTTCCCCCGGCCTGTTCATTCCTATCGCCGAGCGAACAGGGGCCATCCTAAACCTTGGATACTGGGCGATCCGAACGGTTTGTTGCGAACTTCTGATCGACAATCATGTCCGCGTCGTCAGCGTCAATGTTTCTCCGATCCAGCTCAAGACACCCGGTTTTGCAACATCCGTTGCTGCTATTCTGGGCGAAACGGGCGTTGCCGGCGGCAGGCTTGCCTTCGAGATCACCGAAGGTCTTGAAATGGAGATGAATTCCGATATCCTCCGATGCATCAGCGATCTGAAGACACTGGGTATCAAGATATGGCTCGACGATTTCGGAACGGGTTTTGCCGGCCTCTCCTGGCTTCGTCTGATCGATTTTGACACGGTGAAGATCGACCGTTCATTCTTGCATGACAGTAATACCCCGAGGGGCGAGGCCATGCTCCAGGATATTATCGGGCTCGTCCGCAACCGGGGCCATAAAATCCTGGTAGAAGGCGTCGAAACGGACGAACAGCTGGCTCTGATGCATGAATTCCGCATCGATCAGGTGCAAGGTTTCCATGTCGGCCGTCCGGCACCGGCGGAAAAATTCCGGGCGAAACCCCATGTCGACGAGGATGCATCGCGTTTGCGAAGACCGGCGTAGCAGGATCAACGTACAAAGCCGGTCTCGCCAATTCGGGTTTCAAAGCCGATGCCCGGCCCCTTGCGCTGTTCAGGTCGCAGTTGCTGCCACTTCTTTCGACTGCACAAACTCTTCGTAAAGCGTGGTAAGCCGGGCTTCGATATAGGACCCGAAGTCCGGCTCAACAGTTTTATCAAAAGACAGTTTCAGCAGGTCATCGGTCTCAGAAATCTTTACGGCCTTTTTGCCTATGCCAGTCTTCCAGACAGAGATTCTTGCCTTGTCGCGAATTTTACGAAGGTGATCATAGACCAGCTGAAAGCGCTCATTCGATTTCAAGTTGGCAAAACCAGGTTCGACGACAACCTTGAGAGCTTTCGCCTTCTTGCTCTCATCCTCGATCAGGTCGGCAAGCTCAGCCCAGCGCGTGCGCCCGAAATCCGGAGCCGCCCCGATGGCTTCAATCAATTCCGCAGGCAGGCGGTTTACCAATGCGATCATTCTGGAGAGAGCCGCCTTGTCCACACCGAGAGCCGACATGATGAGGTCGCGGCTGAAATTTCGTTGTTCCAGCCGTGACGCAAAAAAAGACCGTTCGATGAATGTCAGGTCGGTGCGCGCATTGTTTTCCTGCCCCTGACTTACGACCAACTGTTCGTCGCTCAGGTCCCGGATAACCGCTTTGACTGTCCCGCCGATCTTGCGGATGGCCGCCAGACGCCGGTGTCCGTAGGCAACCTGGAAACGTCCTTCCCTTTCTGGATGCGGACGAACAAGGATGGGGACTTGCTGTCCATGATCGCGGATCTGGGCAACAAGAATTTGCTGGTCCTCGAAACTGATACCCAAACGATCGACAACGAATGAACTGTCCACGACGGCGGGATCGAGCTCGACAATCGCCTGTCCGCGCGCAAGCTGTTCCTCAAGCGCATCGACACGCTGCGCCTTCTCGTGGATACCCCCCAGGGACTGCGAAATAGCCCCAACAGGGCTGGCGCGCTTCAATGGCTTTTCAAATCCTGCCAGAGGACGCGAATTCGCAAAAGGCGGCTCGCCTTCGACCGCCGAACCCGTTTCAGCCTGCGGGAGCGAGAATACATTCTTGCGCGCCATTGTTATTTCCTTCCCCAGGTCCGTTTGACTAGATCTTCGATTTCGTTATTGACCGCCGTGAGGGATTCCAGTGCGCGGTCGTAGGTTCCCCTGGTGAATTGACTTCTTTCGACTTCATAAAGTGTCTGTTTGGTCAAGCCGGCATCGGAAATGGCGGTCGATTTCAGCATTGCGTTTTCCAGCACGCGATTTCCGAAAATGGATCTCATGAAACCTGACATCTGCGACTGCGGTCCATCATTGGGCTCATAGCGGGTGACCAGATATCGCATCCAATCATAGTCCATCGAACCGCCGGCCTCTTCGACGACCGACAGGAGGTCACCCGTCATATGCAGGAACTGGCTCATCGACATGACATCGAGCATCTGCGGATGCACGGTAATCAACACGGCCGTTGCAGCGCAAAGAGCCGATAGCGTCAAGAAGCCCAGCTGGGGCGGGCAATCGATAACCACGATGTCATAGGCGCTTTCGATCTCGGCCAGGCATTCACCAATGCGCGCAAAGAACATCGAATCCGTTTTGTGCCGCCCGGCGAGAGCCTTCGGCGTCTCATGCTCGAACTCCATCAGTTCAAGATTGCCCGGGATGATGTGGAGATTGGGCGTGTAGGTTGCGCGCACAATCTCCGTTACGTCACGCCTTGCTGCGTCGTAACGGATTGCACCATAGAGCGTCTCGTTCTCGCCAACATCCAGTTCGGGCTGATGTCCGAACAATGCAGACAGCGAGGCCTGCGGGTCGAGATCGATGGCCAAAACCCGGTAGCCGCGAAGTGCTAGAAACTGTGCAAGATGTGCCGATGTCGTCGTCTTGCCGGAACCGCCCTTGAAGTTCATCACCGAAATGACCTGAAGCTTCTCACCGTCGCGCCGGTGGCGAACGTACTTTCGAGGCCCCTTGCCCCCTTCGTCGAGAAAGTGACGGAGATTTTCAATATCCTGCACGGAATATTGCCGGCGGCCGTTCGCCAGTGGTTCAGGCCCATGCCCGTCAGCGACGATCTGGCGAAGGTAGCCCTGATGGATACCGATGAAATCAGCTGCCTCTGCAGGCGTGAATTGGCGAATGCTCTTTTGGGCTGTCGGCGGAAATGTCCGCTGCTGGTGCGCCCGCAACTGGCGGGACAGTTCCTCGGCGTCCGAAGAGATCAACGAGCGCAAAGTCTCATTGGTTTTGCCGCTTGCCGTGTTCAACATATAGGTCTCATTTTATCTGCGCTTATTTTCTGTTTAACGTCTAAAATGCGCTGATTGCACTAATTCCGATTCTCCACTGTATGGCAAAGTCTTTTTGATAAACAACCCATGAAAGATACCTTCAGGCGGGATCGAGCCTGTTGTACGCGTACAATCCTCGACCGCGACGTTGTCGACCTCGTCGATACCCGGACAGAAAAGTAAAAAATCGTGATCGACACCGCTGGTAAATTTCAGCGGAATCGCTAGATTGCCCCCGCCTTCTAACGGGCGGTCAGAGTTGAAAGATTTCAAATGCAGGTATTAGTTCGCGACAACAATGTCGACCAGGCGCTCCGGGTGCTGAAGAAGAAGCTTCAACGGGAAGGCGTCTTTCGCGAAATGCGGATGCGTGAAGCCTATGAGAAGCCGTCGGTAAAGAAAGCACGCCAGAAAGCCGAAGCGATCAGCCGTCAGCGCAAACTCGCCCGTAAGCAGCTGCAGCGCGAAGGCCTGTTGCCGGCACCAAAAAAGAAAACGGGTGCCTGACGCAGGACCAAGCGATCATCAGCACCGATCATTCATGGCCGGTCCTGTTCATGGAACCGGTCCTTTGAGCCGGTTTACCGTGCAATCCTAGGCGTTCCATGGCCGTATTTTTCAGGACCTCGATAACCGACGCCACAGCATTTGAAATGCTTGAGGAACGCCTGTCGAGCGGTATTGATTTTGACGGATACTTCAACTTGTTTGGTGTGCAGGACGAGCTGACCGTCTCCTGGACACCGGCCATGAGCGCTGCTGAATTCAAGCACGACGTGACAGACGCCCTGCGGCTGGTATGGGAGACCGCGCGTTTTTGGCTGGTTTACCAGCGCAGTGACAGCCGCAACGATCTGGGAATAAACGAAATCAGAAACGCGGCGATCAGGCTGAGCCGCGGCTATTTTGAAGCAGTCGTCGTCACGCTCTGCCTGCTTGGACGCGCTGACAATAAAAGCGATCTCGAACTGATTTTCCTGTGCTTCCGGGAGGAGGCCGAGCGGCGCAATTTCCGCGTCCGGTATGAAGGCAAGTTCGTACCGACGCCCTAGCTCCTTGGACAAAATTCGATTTTCACACAGCCGGGCGTTTTCAAACGAATCCCGCCGGCGATGATCACGGTATCTCCTGGGAACAAATATTAGCGCTCCGAGTTATTCTGGTGGTTCTGGGAGGAACCCAAAGATGATCTAGAAACGGAAATGAATTGCAGCAATATCTGCTGGGCTGAGCCCGTACGGGTGCGTGTTGGCCACGGTATACCTGTCGAGATCGATGGTCCGCAGTCGGCGTTGAACACAATGACGCAACGATGGCCGCAAAAGCGTGGCGAACACTACGACCGTGCGAGAAGCCTTTGCATGGCGGCGCTGGGCAGGCGCGTATCGGCCACCTCCATTCGTGACGACTTCGTCGCGGCATGTTTGGAAGCAGGGATACTCGCCCAATAACTCATGACCCAGATCATTCGCATACACATCGGGATGAGATGGGAGTACCCGGTTCGGGTTCTGGCCGCGGATGGCAGGGTAGACAAAATCGTCGGCCCGGGTGATGCCCTCGCCTTCCTCTTGAAGGGTTGGAACTGTCATAAAGGCCCATCCTACAAGATCGCCCGAAAGTCCTGCCAGGGTGCCCTACGCGGGCATATCGGCACCGCACTCTCTCGCTCCCATTTCATCACGGCATGTATCGAGGTAGGTGTTCTTGAATGAGGCGGAACAGCCCCGGGCGTTAAAGCCAAATCCGCCCCTTATCTGTTGCCAAGGCTACTGCAGCTGGGGCTTTTTCAAGAAACTGTCGCGATCAACCGACTTCACGCGAAGCCAGGCCTCACGGCCATCACGTAATATCCTGACGGGAATTTCTGATCCCGCTGGGCCACTTTTCCAGACCTGACGGTAAAAATCGGCAAGGCCTGCAATCTCGCTATCGCGAACTTCCGCAATGATGTCCCCACCCCGTAACCCAGCCTTGGCGGCGGGCCCATCAGCAGCAACACTCATGACAACCACGTCGCCGTTGCTCTCCGTCGCAAAGGCGCCAAGCCACGGACGCGCCGGCGTGTTCACCTTTCCTCGAGCAAGCAAATCGTCAAGAATGGGAGGAAGCAGATTGATCGGCACAACCATATTGATATCGGAACTGGTTCCGTTCCGGCTCATTACCAGCTTGAGGGAGCCGATCCCCAGGAGCCTGCCGTCCTGCCCGACAACGGCAGCACCACCCCAGGAGGGGTGGGCAGGCGCAACAAAGATCGCTTCGTCCAGCAGGTATTCCCAATATCCGGCGAACTCCCGCTTCGCCACGATCTTCGTCTCCAAGGATCGGCCAAAGCCGTCGGCAAAGATTGCTGGGTCGCCGACCTGCACTTTTGTAGCATCGCCGAGCATCAAGGCCGGGCTGTCCAGTGCGCCAAGCGCTCGAACGAGACCCAAACCAGTTTCCTGATGATAGGCAAGCGAATGACCGGCGACGACCTTTCCATCAGCCCTCGTGATCCAGACTTCCTCCGCTTCGGTGATCAGATAGCCAATCGTCAGGACCAGGCCATCCTCGCGAATGACCACGCCGCTGCCTTCACGCACAGTCCCGAGTGAATGCGCAGTAAAGGCATCATCCGGGATTATGGTACGAATGCCGACCATCGAACGGGAGACTGCATGCGTATCCATTTTTTATCTCAACAGGAAGTTTCCAGGGCCTACGTGAGATAGGAATGCACATCGCGCCCCGCAAGCCTCCGAGCACGAAAGGTACGTTTTGCGGTGCGGCGCAAAGGCGCCAGGGAGAGGGTCGCTCTTGATCGCCTCCAGGGCCATATTGAACTTCGGCCTCAACTTCGCAGACCGTCCCGATCATCCCAGCAAGTTGCTCCGATTCCCGATCGCCTTGCCGGTATAAACTCGATTACCAGGGCCGCCATATCACCAGCATCATCGGATTGGGGATTAACGCCTTGCCGCGCAAATTTGATCGAAGCCAGACCAGGCTTTACCCGAAAAAATCCGTCCTCGTCGTCGGAACAGCCACAGTTGCCCTCCAAAGTCCGACTAGGCCAATTCGTCCAATAGAGCCTTGGCCCGTTTGACCCTCGGCGCAGAAAATCCCTCGCTAAGGCGGCCATATACTGGAGCCAGGGCCGCAAGCGCCTCGTCGTGTTTGTGCGCACGTCGCAACAGCTCAGCCAAGGAGATTGCTGCAGATAGTTCCCAGTAAACCGCCTGCTGCGCGCTTGCTTGTCCCATTGATTGGCGCAAGGAGCTCTCGATCAACGCCGGGTTCTGTGAGCCACGCAGGACCAGAAGTTCAGCTTCTACCCTGTGGATTTCAGGCACGAACCAGCGGTAGTCTGTGTCGACCGCGAACCGCAGCGCCTTACCGATTTCCTCAAGGCTCTCGTCGAACCGACCGATAGCTCCTAATGCGGCGGCAAGCTCCGTCAAAAAAAAGGGATAGAACAGAAGATAAGTTGCTTGTTGCATTTCAGCGAGGCCGCAGCGGAGAGGTTCGATCCCCGCCTCAGGGTTGTCACCCCTCGCCGCCAGGCTGCCACGGATACAGAGGCCAACTGCGTGGAACGGGCGCAACCCGTGTTTGTACGCGATATGCACGAGTTCTTCGCCAAGGGCGCTTGCCTTGTCGAATTCGCCAAGGCTCAACGCGACGAAGCCGGCTGTCCACGCAAGAGTGACACACAGTACGAACGGTTGATTGGTTTCCCGCGCCTCTTCGATCGCCTGGCTTGCCGTCCGGGAAGCTGCATCCAAAAATCCTTGCGACAGCAGATTGACCGTGTTGTGCGCCATTGCCGACGTTCGCACATCGGCGCCGAGCCGCATCATATCGCGCCGCCGTCTGGCGGACGGATATTGGTCAATCACCCACTGTAACCGCTCGCTAGCCTCGGCGTGCGACGCCATATAGGTCTGCGGTATTCCCACCAGCCAAGCGGCCGTTGCTTGGGATTGCAGGTCACGCCCGCTGGCAACCACTTCATATTCGCGAGCAAAGGCGAGTGCGTCTTTCAGTGCCATCGAGCGAGCGGAAAAGAGCCAAAGGCCGCAGGTTGCGCGCTGCTGGTAGTCGAAATCCTGAAAGGCATGTGCAAGCGCCAGCCCCCCGGTAAGCATGTCCCGGGCTCGAGGGCTCATCCCCTGAGTATAGATCAGGGCGTAGCCGAGGCTGCATCGCAAAACCATTTCCGTGCGGGTTCCGGTGGCGTCGCCAAGCTGTCCGAGCGCCTTTCCGGCCCACTCGCCTGCCTCAGCGACCAGCGACACCGCGACCCAGAAATCGCTTGCAGCGGCGGCAAGCGCAACTCCGAGAGTAGCGTCTCCACCAGACGACAACGCCCATTTTAACGCCCCACGAAGATTGCCAGTCTCTAAGCGAAAGTCCTCGAGTTCGTCGAACGTTGCGTCGAACTCGTTCTCTAATGCGAGCGGTGAAAACAGGATCAAGCAAAATTCCGCGAGGCGGCGCATGGCCTCGCCATATTCATCCGCTTCCGCCAGCTTCGCGATTGAGTACACTCGAACGGATTCCAGTAGTCGCCATCGTCGAGCCGTCTCCGATCCCTCCAGCACCACCAGAGATTTGGAAACCATGCTGGAAATACCAAGTGCGACACTCGATTCTATACCGGCAACCACCGCCGTGGCTGCCTCGATCGTGAACCCCGCGGGGAAGATTCCAAGGTGCCGAAGGAGCCGGCGCTCCGCCTCGGGCAATAGATCATAACTCCAATCCAGCGTCGCGCGCAGCGTCTGATGTCGCGGCAGGGCGGTGCGACGGCCGCCGGTAAGCAACGCGAAGCGATCGTCAAGGCGTCCTGCAACCTGCTGGATGCCGAGCGTTGCTGCCCGGGCAGCCGCGAACTCTATGGCGAGCGGAATGCCGTCCAGTTGACGGCAGATCGAAGCAATGGCCGGCAGTTTATCACCCTGCGGCTCAAAATCTGCCCGCAGCGAACGCGTCCGAGCAACGAATAATTGCACGGCGCTATGCTCCAGGGCATCCTGCGATCCCTCCAGATCCTCGGATGGCACCTCTAGCGCCGGCACAGGATAGGCACACTCGCCGTCGATCCGAAGGAGCTCCCGGCTGGTCGCCAGCACATTGACTTCCGGGCACACGCGAAGGACGTTTTCGGTGAGCGCGGCTGCAGCCTCGATGACATGCTCGCAATTGTCGAGGATCAAAAGAGCCCTACTGCCGCCGATCGCCCTGGCCACCAATTCCGGTGAGAGCTTCTCGCCGTGTATTTGCAGATTGAGGACATGAGCAACCGTCGATGAAACCCGGTCCGGCTCTGATAACGACACCAACTCAATGAATAAGACATCGCCCTGGAAGGTTGGAAACAATCTGCGGCCAACTTCCGATGCAAGCACTGTCTTTCCGATACCGCCCGGACCGGTCAATGTCACCACACGATGGGCCGAGACGAGGACAGTCAGGTGTTTGACTGCGGTCTCACGCCCGACGAGCGGCGAGGTGGCCATCGGAATATTGATCGTGAATGGAACGGCTGGGGACTGTGCCCGCTCGTGCAGATGGTGCTGCGTGGTAGAATTTTCTTGCCGCGCTGTCCAGTCGCCGAGCAGCCGGTAGCCCCGGCCGGCGGTTGTCTTGAGGATATCTCGATCGTCGGCGAGAACCTTCCGGATCGCAGAAATATGGACCTGAATCGTGTTGTCCTCGACGACGAGACCGGGCCATACCCGCTTCATCAGATCGTCCTTGGTCACCAGTTCGCCGGCCGATGCCAACAATGTTTCGATAATCTCGAAGGCACGGCTGCCGATCGGTACCACTGAGCCAAGGGACCTTAATTCCCGACGCGCGAGATCGACCTCCCAACCGCGGAACGCAAACACGCGTAGTTCTTTCTGTCCCACCACGATGACCGTCTCATTTTGTTCAGGTCCGCCAATTTATAATTTAGGACCCGCTTACACGCAATGGCCGCCCCTTATTGCGAGCATAGAACGGTACGACCCCTATCGGCAGCGATCAGACGGTTTCAGAATATTTCAGGTTTGCTCACAGAGCTTAAGTGGCGCCCCAATTGGACTGCGCCTACCATCCGTTCATTAGGAAAACGGCCGCCGGCCACCAAAAATTCCCACGGAACCGCCTGAGAGTTGGCGATTCAATACAGGAGGACGACATGTCATCAGTATCGCTTTCACCTCTGCCGCACGGCCGATTGGAGAAGTCGCCGCTTGGTGCCGCAGCGCCAGAGAAGAGTGTTCCGACGCAGCGAAACTTCATTGGGGCAAGCAGACCCAGTGCTGTCTCGGCAGGAATTCTTGCCGTCGCAATCATGATTGCCAGTGCGGCCCCGGCGGCCGGCGCGCCCGCTCAAGTCGTGACAACCCAAGTGACAGCAACTTTGCCCCAAAGTGCAACGTCATCCGCAAATCAGGTACTTGTGGAGCGGCGCACGCCTTCCTACTGGCGCGTAACATTCAACAATCCGCCATTCAACATCTTCGGCCCGGAAACCATCCCGCAGCTTAACACCGTGATCACGGCGATCGAAAATGATCCTAACCTCAAGGTCGTTGTATTCGACAGTGCGGTTCCTGGGTTCTTCCTCACTCACTATGATTTTGTTCCTCCGTTGTCAGATTCCACAGGCCTGCCATCCGGGCCGACCGGTCTTCATCCTCTGCCCGACATGCTCGTTCGCTTGTCGCGCGCGCCGGTCGTATCGATCAGTTTGATCCGTGGAAGAGCGACCGGCGTCGGGAGCGAACTTGCGTTAGCGACCGATATGCGTTTCGCAAGCCGCGAAAAGGCCATCCTGTCTCAATGGGAAGTCGGCGCGGCGCTCGTGCCGGGTGGCGGACCGATGGCAAGGCTTCCAAGATTGATGGGCCGCGGGCGGGCACTGGAAATACTGCTCGGCGCCGACGACATCGACGGCGATTTGGCCGAGAGATATGGCTACGTCAATCGCTCGCTGCCGGACGATCAGCTTGACGGGTTCGTGAATGCGCTCGCTCTGCGCATCTCGAACTTTGACGGCAAAGCAATTGCCGACACGAAGCGGCTGGTCGATTTCGCAAGCCTTCCCAGTGATCCGGAGATCGCCGCTGGATGGGATGCATTCATAACATCCGTTCAACGTCCTGAGGCGCAAGCCAAAATCACCCAACTTATGAAACTGGGTCTGCAAACCAACGGCGAGATCGAACGCAAACTTGGTCATTACACCGAGACCCTCACCCAGGACTAACTCTCGTATCCTCGGACAAATCGAACCGCGCACATCAAACAGGGGAAGCCCCAATGACAACCGCCAAAAACGGTATCGCCGTGATCACCGGCGCCTCGGCCGGTATTGGAGCGATCTATGCCAATCGCCTGGCGCATCGCGGCTACGACCTCATCCTCGTGGCACGCAACCAAAACACGTTGGACGATGTGGCCCATCGCCTGGTCAGCGCAACGGGTCGTAACGTGCAGACCGCTGCGGCCGACCTCAACAACAAGACAGATCTCAAACGAATCGAGACGCTGTTGGCCACCAATCCCGCCATCACCATGCTCGTCAACAACGCTGGCGTCGGCGCCCTGGTATCGCTGCTTGAATCAAACGTCGATGAGATGGAGGCGATGATCGCCTTGAACATCATCGCACTCACACGGCTCACATACGCTGTTGTTCCTGCTTTCGTGGCCAGCGGACGTGGCACGATCATCAACATTTCCTCGGCCGTCGCCATCGCGCCGGAGATTTTGAACGGCGTCTATGGCGGCACCAAATCCTTTGTACTGGCGTTCAGCCAATCCCTTCACAAGGAGCTTTCCGACAGGAATATCCGTATCCAAACCGTGCTCCCCGGAGCCACCGCGACCAATTTCTGGGCCGCGGCCGGTGGCTCCTTGGACAACCTGCCCGGCAAGATGGTCATGCAATCGGATGACCTCGTTGATGCAGCACTTGCCGGCCTGGACCAGGGCGAACAGGTCACGATTCCCTCACT
This sequence comes from Pararhizobium sp. PWRC1-1, assembly GCF_049897905.1. Classification (NCBI taxonomy): domain Bacteria; kingdom Pseudomonadati; phylum Pseudomonadota; class Alphaproteobacteria; order Hyphomicrobiales; family Rhizobiaceae; genus Pararhizobium; species Pararhizobium sp. PWRC1-1. The sequence continues at coordinate 91,093 of NZ_JAFCXE010000019.1, forward strand.
CCCGGATCGGGCCGATTGGGACGCATACGAAGCGGCACGGCAAAGACTGATACCGAGCCTTTCCCTTAGCAACCCATCGGCTCGCTACCGCACCCCTGCACCGCTTAGTGTGCCGATCCACAGCAGCCAACCCAACATCAGAAAGGAAACGACAATGCCACAGTTAGAAGAATCCCGTCAGGGCGACAAAAAATCCGATACGGCAATCCGGACCGCGATCGCGCTACCTCTCGACATGAAGCTTGAGGTTGCCACCATCCCGGTTTCGGATGTGGAACGCGCCAAGACTTTCTACACAGGCCTTGGCTGGAGACTGGATGCCGACTTTACCGTCGGAGATGCGTTCAGGGTCGTGCAGGTCACTCCTCCCGGCTCACCCAGTTCCGTGCACTTTGGAACGGACGCTACATCAGCAGAGCCAGGCTCAGCTCAGGGCCTTTTCCTTATCGTCTCGGACATCGAGGCGACACGGGCCGAGCTTATCGCCCGCGGCGTCGCGGTAAGCGACGTGTTTCACCGCGCCGGTCCGGGAAAGCCTGCGATCAGCGGCCGGGATCCGCAGCGGCGCAGCTACGGCTCGTTCGCCACATTCAGCGACCCGGATGGCAATACTTGGCTCCTGCAGGAGGTCACCACCAGGCTGCCAGGACGCGTAGACACGGACACAACGATGTTCACGTCATCGATCGAGTTTGCGGCCGCGCTTCGACGCGCCGCCTCCGCACACGGCGAACACGAAAAGCGGAACGGTGATCAACATGATGCAAACTGGCCAGACTGGTACGCCGCATACATCGTGGCGGAACAGGCCGGCCAGCCCCTCCCGCTCTGAAACGGAGCTTGCCTGACACCCACCATCGCCGCCCTATCGACAACATCTGAACCCTTAAAAGGTAGAGCAAATGAACACTCACATGGTCATCATCTCAGCCATTGCGCTGTCCATCATGCCGTTTTCCACAGTCCAGGCCCAGCAACTGCAGGTTCAGCGAACCGATCTCGTCAAAAGCGATATCAGCGTCCCCGGAAAGGAAGTTGTCCAGGTCAGGGTCGACTTCGATCCAGGCGTTTTCGCGGTCAGCCACAGGCATCCCGGAGAAGAAGTCGCGTACGTACTCGAGGGTACGCTCGAGTACGAGCTCGAGGGGCAAAAGCCCGTCACGCTTAAAGCTGGCCAGTCGCTCTTCATTCCTGCTGGAACGCCGCATTCCGCCAGGAACATCGGTGACAGCAAGGCATCGGAACTGGCCACCTACATCGTCAGCAAGGGCGTCGCGCTCGTCCAGCCGGTCAAATAGACCCCAACTGAGAAGGATTTCAGCCATGACAGGACAGAAATCAAATCAAGCAATGCAGATTTCCCGACGATCTCTGATAGTCGGCAGTGCTGCAATCGGACTGTCCACGGCCATCCCCACGCTGGCGATCGCCGCTGACGCGGTCGACGCAGCATCCGCCGCAGGCGGCGAGATCCGGCCGTTCCGGGCCGAAATTCCCGAGACCGCACTGATCGATTTACGGCAGCGTCTTGTCGCGACCCGTTGGCCGGATGACGAAACGGTGCCCGACAGGTCTCAGGGCGTGCAGTCGGCCAAACTGAGGGAACTGGTCAATTATTGGCAGTCATCCTACGACTGGCGAAAGGCCGAAGAGAAGCTCAACGCGGTTCCCCAGTTCTTGACCAACATTGATGGCCTGGACATCCATTTCATCCACGTACGTTCAAGGCATGAAAACGCACTGCCGCTCATCATGACGCATGGCTGGCCAGGTTCGGTCTTCGAATTGCTGAACGTCATAGGACCACTCACCGATCCGACATCTCATGGCGGCCAGGCAGGAGATGCGTTCCATCTGGTGCTGCCGTCGATCCCTGGATTCGGTTATTCGCAGAAACCGACCAGCACGGGCTGGAATCCACAACGCATCGCTACGGCATGGGACACGTTGATGAAGCGTCTCGGTTATAACAGTTATGTCTCCCAGGGCGGCGATTGGGGCGCGATCATCAGTGATGCCCTTGGCCGTCAAGCACCCGATGGTCTCTTGGGCATCCACGTCAACCGGGTCGAACGCGCGACAACGTTTCCCATTGCAGCAGCACAGGCGCTCATGAACGGCGCACCAGCACCAGACAGTCTCTCCCCGGAAGAAAAGATGGTTTTCGGAGAGGTTCGAGATTTCGTGAACAACGGCTTCGGCTACGCGGCCATCATGAATACCCGTCCCGAGACGATAGGTTACGGCCTCGCGGACTCACCTGTGGGCCTGGCGGCATGGCTGTACGACAAGATAGCCGACTGGGTGTTTACCCGTGGGGATCCGGAAACGGCTCTGAGCGCGGAAGCTATCCTCGATAATATTACACTGTACTGGCTGACGAATACCGGCCCTTCGAGCGGACGGATCTACTGGGAGAACACCGCTTCCGGAGCAAAATTGACACCCATCAAAGTTCCGGTCGGCGTCACCGTCTTTCCCGGCGAAGTGTACAAGCCGCCGAAGAAATGGCTCTCCAAGGCCTACCCTCAACTCGTCTACTACAATCAGGTTTCCAAGGGCGGTCACTTTGCAGCTTGGGAGGAACCCGAACTGTTTAGCGAAGAGATTAGAGCCGCGTTCAAGACCATGCGGACTTAAGCGCCGCCAATCGATGACTTTGCTTGAGCGCAAGTCATCTCACGCGGAATCTCGAGGTCTTTGCAGCGCTTCGCCACGAACAAATGCGCGTCGAACGGACGATGCACTCAACCGTCATGAAAGGATCAGATCATGAGCACTGAACAGAAAATCGCTATTGTCACGGGCGCCTCGCAAGGCATCGGCGCAGCCCTGGTGCGCGCTTATCGCGACCGGAACTACCGCGTCATCGCCACCTCCCGATCCGTTGAGCCCGATTCCGATGCTGATATTCTCGCCGTAGCCGGCGATATCAGCAAGCCCGAGACTGCCGAGCGCGTTGTCCGTGAAGCGCTAGAGCGCTTCGGCCGCATTGACACGCTGGTGAACAATGCCGGAGTTTTCGTTGCCAAGCCGTTCGTCGAGTTCACCCAGGAAGACTACGACAGAAACATGGGCGTCAACGTCGCCGGCTTCTTCCACATCACCCAGCGCGTCGCCGGCGAAATGCTGAAACAGGGCTCCGGCCATATCGTCACGATCACCACAAGCCTGGTTGATCAGCCAATTGCCGGTGTCCCTGCAGCGCTTGCCTCCCTGACTAAGGGTGGTCTAAACGCCGTGACCAAAGAGCTTGCCATCGAGTTCGCCAAGAGCGGCGTTCGCGTCAACGCCGTGTCGCCGGGGATCATCAAGTCGCCGATGAACCCGCCGGAAACGCACGCGGCACTCGCAGGGCTGCACCCCGTCGGGCGAATGGGCGAAATCCGCGATATCGTCGAGGCCGTCCTCTATCTCGAGACGGCAAGCTTCGTCACCGGCGAGATCCTGCATGTCGATGGCGGCCAGAGCGCCGGACGCTGGTGAGCACCTGATGGTAGTTCGGTCAGGTGCCGAAACAAACACATCAAGAGCTCGAAAAAGGAGACTGCAATGCCTATCGTCACCGTACAGGTCACCCGCGAAGGAACTGCACCTGGTCGCGTTTCGGTATCCGCCGAGGAAAAAGCGGCCATCATCGCGGGCGTCAGTCAGGTGCTGCTCGACGTGCTGAACAAGCCACTTGAATCGACCTACGTAGTCATCGAAGAAGTTGAGCTCGATAACTGGGGTTGGGGCGGGCTTCCGACGGTCCAGTATCGGCGACAGCGCGCCGAGGCCACGAAGCCCTAAACCTTGCATTACAGCTGAGCCCTACGATTTGGCTCAATCACCGCCGAGTGTCGACACTATTGTGGATGACTAATCGGTATGGCTTTGAGATGACTTTCAATCGTGTAGACGCTAACGGGCTCAAGCTTCCCGCGTATGATGATCGGCCCCAACGCCTTCACAGTAAGAAGGCCACGAGTTTTCACCAGCGTCGCATCCGTCAGCACAATCTCCAACCCGCTGCTCTTGGCTACGCCAACGAGCCGGCTCGCGAGATTGACCACATCGCCGATTGCTGTGTAGCTCAGCCGTTCTGCTGAGCCGATATTGCCGACCAAGGCCATACCGGTGTTGATGCCGATCCGCACACGGACTGCGTCATGTTTAGGCGACATCGGAGGCAGAGCATGCATAGAGGCGCTGATGGCAGCCGCGGCGCGACATGCGCGCAGTGCGTGATCTGGCTCATCACCCGGTGCATTCCAGATCGCCATAACCGCATCGCCGATAAACTTGTCCACCGTCCCGCCCTCGGCGTGGATGGCTGCGGTGGACAACGTCAAAAAGCCGGTGAGACTTGGCTCAACCCCAGCACCAAGTTCCTCTGTCAGTTCCGTGAAACCCGGCAGGTCGGCGAACAGGACTGTTATTTCCCTCAGCTCCCCCCCGGGCTTGGGCTCTATGTTGCCATCGACAAGAGGACGCACGACGTCGAGCGGAAGGTATCGTGCGAAAGCGGAAAGACCGTTCGACATCCGCTTCAACACGAGCGAAAAATCATCAAGCTCTGCCAATATAGTCGGGCGATACCGCACTGCTTCGAGTTCGAATCTCCCGATCAGATACAACTGCTCTGCAAGACGCGATAGGGGCCGGGCAAACAAAATCTTGGCGAACCCAAGCGCCAAGACTGCCGCAAATATGGCAACGCCGAGGACCACAAAAATCACACGCTGGCTGTTGGCGTCGTTGTCCCCAGCTAGGGTTGCACGCGGGATGGCGGCGACCAGCCGCCAGTCTTCAAACGGGAGTTTGCTAGAAGAGACGAAGACCGGCCCGAGGTCCTTACTGCCGATCAGAGTGCGAAAGCTGTCATTCTTTTCTTGCGTTTGCGCTGATAAAACTGACGCGGCCAAAGAATCCGACGTGGGGAAATCGTTGAGATGGCCAATCATCACACCGTCCAAAGCCCCAGAAGTCGCCAGCACCATGCTGCTTCGGGTGAGCAGGAAGATTTTGCTGTCCTTCGGGATCATAAGTGCTCTGAGCGTGGTTGAAAGCCGTTGTAGACTGACAGCGACCATGACCACGCCAGTGACATGTTCCTCCAAGCGGACCTTGCCTGAGACGACGATAGCTGGCTCAAACCCCAGCGGGAGCGTGTTGACGACGCTCCAAGATAACTGTTCGTTACTTTCGCCAAGCCTGTACCATTGAGAGCGTTCGGCGATATAGTTGCTTGCAATCTCAGGGCGGTTTTCAACTATGAGTTTGTCGCTCATCGAATTGTAGATTTTGCGGCGGAGCGGACGGGTATTACCTGAAGGCACGCCGCCGATTTCCACGATTTCAATTTTTCCTTCGGGAATTAAATGGGCCCCGTAGAAACGGCCATCGGGAGACGCAATGCCCATCCATGCGATCGCCGGTTGCCCCTTCATCAGCGACAACAATAGTGAATCGCGGTTCGTAGCGTCGCCAGGCCGGAACGTACTCAGTGCAAAAACTGATCTCGCGATTCCCGCCGTGCTCGAAACAGCGGTGAGACTGGAGACAAGCTCATTGCGGACCGTTGCGTTACTTTGGGCGTCGAGCATCGCTACTACTTTTTCGACATTCTGGCTAGCAGTCCGATACCAAATCAAATGGACGAGGCCTGCGGTAGAGAGAATGGTGAGCAGTAATAGCGTGAAGAACGCATGCTGTATTTTCACGCGGGGGAAGACGTTGGCATTTATATGCACGGGTTCGGCTACTCCCTCTTCACTGCTAACATGCGAGAACCGGGGCTGAAGTGCAAGGCCGAGTTGAGAGACGGGCCGACTGAGAAGGGCAGTGCGGGCGGCATCGAAAAATATCCATCGTCAACACTTGGGCGCGGCCAAGAAAAGCCGCGGCGTGATGATCCACTCCTCGACCCGAGCACGACCAATCGTAAAGCGCAGAGGGTATTGACTGCGAGTGCGGCGCGAAGCGTGGCCGCAACTTGAGGCAACAGGCTTGTAAAGCAGTTCAGCTGATCTTGAGGCGGCCTAGGTGCTGCTCAGATCGACGATTGCGTTATCGATCACAGCCTCTGAGCGACCCTAATGCAGCATCTATGGCGACAAATTCCGCGTCCAGCGCCGCCATCATCGCGGTCTTCTCCTCTCCCTCTCCGTTCGCGCTGACATTCAGTTCGCCGGCGTCGATCACCACGATGCCTTCGTCACTGTGCGATGATGCAGACACGCCGGCGGCGAAGCCGTGCCCGCGGAGGCCGCGGAGACTATGGGGCCTGAGCGCCCAGCCGGGCGGTTGCGCAGACATGCGCTGGCGGTTATTCGGGACGTCGCGGGCGATGGTCAGTTTGTGGGTGGGGGTGCGAATATCGCGGGTGGCGTCGTGGAGGAAGAGGTCTTCGATATGCACCAATTCGCCGTCAATCCACAGTGAGGCACAGGCGTCGGCAAAATGGGATCTTTCGATCCATCCTCCCCCAGTACGGCGGCTGCATCGCAAGTACATGGACGATCAAGCGTAAATACCTCAGGCAATGAGGCATTCATCGCAGATCCCGCAGCCGTCGTCGTCCATCCATCTGCTCACACGCCGGCAGCCTGGAGGGATGATTCAACCGCCGTGTCGAACAAAAAAAATCGGCCACAGATTCCGCCATTTCGTCGCTCCATCACCAGGGTGAAGATGAGATAGGGGCGCCAATTGCCGACGACAAGATCGGGCAATGTATGTGACGGGTCGTGGCCACCTGCGAGGCTAACCTGCCGCCATGAAATCTGGAATCCAAAACATGGTATATCGGCCAGTCACTTAGCGAGCTTGTCTCCGCTTAACTGCAAAACGACGACGACACCTTTTTCCGACCAGTCATAGGTGATCGTCCCTCCGAGCTGGCCGGATACACTCCGGTTGAGCAACTTGCTACCATACCCCTCGGCACCATCGGGGGATTCGACCGCCGGCCCACCACGCTCGGTCCAGGTAAGGGTCACCTCGTCGCCCTCTGTCGATCCGGAAAGGTCGAGAATTCCGGTATCGATGGAAAGGGCGCCATACTTCATGGAGTTTGTCGCCAGTTCATGGAATACGAGCGCCAACGCAGTCGCCGCTCCCTCCCCTACGCCCATGCGCGGTACCGCGACACGGATACGCCCTTTGAAAGCGCCTAGATCCTCGTAGGGCGCCAGCAGCACGGACAGTAGGTCACCCAACAGGGTCGCATGTCCTTGCGCACCGGGAATCGGCCTCACGAGGTCATGTGCCCTTCCAAGGGCCGCCAGTCGAGCCGTCAGCTCCTTGGCCATCTCCTTTGCAGTTGTCGTCGATTGCGCGGTGATGTTGGTGAGACCCATGGCGATGGCCAGGAGGTTCTTGACCCGATGGCTCATTTCGCCAGCGAGCAACTCGTTGCCTTCTTCGGCCTGTTTTCGGCCTGTTACATCCAAAAATACACCAAACATCTGGCCCTCGTGCAAGGCGGTGTCATCGCCTATGCCTCGCGCCGAGATCCAGCGTATCTCATCACCAATGATAATTCGGAAATCGATCTCGTATGAACCTACGATCCCCCGCGTTGCCGTAAATGCCGCGCGCACGCGATCACGATCGGCTGGATGGATATGGGCGGAAAGATCCTCGAATTTGACCTCCCCGCTTTTAACCAAACCCCAAAGCTTGAATGCTTGCTCGTCCATTGCAAAACGGTCGTCGGTGACGTTCCATGACCACAGCGCAACACCTGCTGCGTGGATGGCCCGACGAAGGTTTTCCGGCTTCCAGAGGGGATGGCTGGGATCGCTGAACGGCATCAAAATCTCCATGGACAGAGGTTGTGCTTAATATAGAAGTTCGGAGAAATCTATTGCAATAGCAGTCGAGTATCCCTTGTAATCGAACATCAAGGCACATCTTCCTGCGTGAAAGAACCATCGAGCATGGCCTGAAGCTCGATTTTCCCCACCTCCGAAAGGTATGGTTTAAAGAGGCTCGCGACCTGGTTTAGTCCCCAGTCGAGATGCTCCGGTGTTAGATCGTCAATTCCTTCTTGCAAGCTCAGGTAAACGGCCCAGTAGGTCGATACGATCCAGACATTGGCAAGCAGATGGGGGGCGTCGTCGACTGGGACGTCTATCAACTCAGCGGCCGTCATTTGATGGAGCATGCCTTCCACGACGACGCGCATACCCATGCTCAGCGTACGCGTTGGCTCGCGCAGCGACGGCGCAAGTGCGATTACGCCGGGCAGATCCCGGAAAATGTACCGGTGGGTCCAGACAATCGAAAACCAGCGCCGCATGAATTTCGAGTAAATGCCGGGCTCCGTGGCCGAATTCGAACTCGCGTGCATCATGAACGCAGATGCGTCTCCCTCCAGTTTCCTGAACAGAGCCTCTAAAAGCGCTTCTTTCGTTTTGAAGTAGTAATAGAGGTTGCCCTCATTGATCCCGACGGTGCGCGCAATTTCCGCGGTCGTGACCCGGTCCGGTCCCCTGTCGTTGAACAGGGCCAGAGTGGCTTGTAGGACCCGATCACGCGTACTTACACGTTGCATTTTCCCTCCACTGTCGCCCCCGGCCATGTTACCCCTTGCAAACCTAAGGTACACACCTTATTTGAATTAAGGCGGTTACCTTAACGGGTACTTTATCGTCGAGACGCAATCAAGGATTCGAGGCATGCCTACCGCGATTGAGAATGACACGGAGCTGAAGACAAGCTTCCCCCTGACGCCACAATCGACGCTTGGCGCGCTCGTGGCAATCGTTCGCAATCCGCTTGACGCTCTGCCCCCTTCGATCTTCAAAGAACCGCTCGTCTTCTCGAAGACCGCCGGGGAGGTAAAGGTCTATCTTGCAGACCCCGTCCTGATCCACGAGGCGCTGGTGAAAAACGCAGATTCGCTTGGAAAAGGCGACCAGGTTCGACGGGCTCTTGGACCGGCTCTCGGTGAGGGTCTGCTGACAGCGGACGGCGCGCATTGGAAGTGGCAGCGGCAGTCGGTCGCAGGCGCCTTTCGGCACGACAAGCTTGTCGAGCTGCAGCCGACGATGATTGAAGCCGCCGAGCGCACGCGCAACCGGTGGCTTGAGAATGGTCAGGGGACCATCGATATCGGCCACGAGATGATGCGCACCACATTCGACATTATCGTCGAAACGATGATGTCCGGCGGCCACGGTATCGAGGTGGGGAAGGTCGAGACAGGCATTTCCGATTTTCTCAGGCCGACCGGCTGGACGTTCGCGCTGGGCCTTGTGCACGCGCCCGAGTGGATACCCTATCCCGGTCGCGGCAAGGCGAAAGCAGCTGTCGCATTTCTGCGTTCCAGCCTCCTGAGCGTCATCGAGGCGCGGCGGAAAAGCCCGGATGATCGCCGCGACCTTGTGAACATGCTTTTGTCGGCCTCAGACCCTGAAAGCGGGAGGACGATGACTGATGCGGAAATCGTCGACAACCTCATGACCTTCATCACCGCCGGTCACGAGACGACAGCGCTCGGCCTCATATGGACCTTCGATCTGCTTGCTAGACATCCAGAAGTCGAGAGCCAGGTCCTGGCCGAAATCGACGCGATCACGGAGGGCCGGCCGATAACCGCCGTTGACGTTCCAAAGCTCGTCTACACACGCCAGGTATTTTCCGAGGCTATGCGCGTCTATCCGCCCGCCCCTATCATCACCAGAACCGCTCTCAAGGATTTCCAACTGGGCGAATACCTGATCCCGGCGGGAACCGTGCTGATCGTCCCGATCTATGCGGTCCATCACCATGCATCGCTCTGGCAGGATCCGGAGGTGTTCGACCCGGGCCGGTTCAGCTCGGAGGCTGCCAAGGCACGACATCGCTACGCCTATATGCCTTTTGGCGCCGGACCGCGGGTCTGTATCGGTAGTGCTTTCGCGGTGATGGAGGCGGTCGCCATTCTTGCCGTGCTGCTTCAAAAAGTTCGGCTTGCCGCCATCGAACCGCAACCGCCCAAGCCGGTCATGAAGGTCACGCTGCGGCCGAACAAGACGCTCGGTATGAATCTGGTCTTGCGGTAGGCTCGAATGCTCTGCGCAGACAGGCAAGCTTGCTTGACCAATGCGCATATCTACGAATATCAAAGCCTCACGTCACGCAACGCGGCCAAACCCTCTATCTTTCGGGGCAAAAGAAGGGTCCCCTCGATGTCGGTCATCCAACGCAACAAGGTAATCATTACAGGCAGCGGTACTCAAACGTTGCTGTTCGCCCATGGCGTTTCGCGACACGTGTTGAAAGTCGACTGGCCCCTTTAGGAACCCGCACTCTGGACGCGTAAGACAAGGAAGTGGAAGACACGATTGTCCAGAGTGCTCTCTCAAGCCTGCACATTATAATGCTTATCTTTTGGATCGTTCAACCCAATTCCGGTTCGAACCAGAAGCGCCACTGCGAATACACGCTCAGGCACCGCCGCCATCCCATAAAGATCGGCCTCGATCACAAACCCCCACCAGCATAGACAAGCACTGCTCCGCATGCCAGGGCGTATCGATGGCGATCGGACCAGTCTAAATGCCGCGCTCCATCCAATAGAGCCAGCACGACAATCGCCATAGACAGGCTTGTGATCGCGGTCATCCCCGTGGCCATCCTTCTGGAATGTGTCGCTTGAGACATGCTCGACGTCGTGCTCGGCGAGCCGGGGGGATTGATTTCCTCCGAAGGGCTTGCTGCAATTCAAGACGGATATGGATTGTGGCCCTCGGAAGAAGCTGGTCTCCTGTTCCGCCTGGAGGAGGCGGGCGTCCCGGCTATGGCTGGTAGCATGGGTGTTGCGGCACTTGAGGAAATCGCCCCGGGTTTTCGGGCACGAGGGGCACTTCCATCGTTCAGTTTCTCGATTGCGGCAGACCGTGCGATCACGATGGAGAAGTTCGGCCGCCTTGCGCGCTGTCGTAGGATCGACAGACCAGTGGCTAACACTGTTGATCTAACCGGCCCCTATGAGAGCGATGAGACCGGTCTTTTCGCGACCGTTGGCGAGGCTGGCGAACATTGGATGATGCGGGTTTCTTAACCCTTTGGCGCTGCGTCTTTGGAGCTGGAACCGTGTGATGGCGACTTGTTTCTGGCCTGCGGACCGGGATCTGCATGACAGTTTGCGCATTGCACCTTGGATACTGCCCTGGCTCTATTCGGTGCAAGTCAGCGCGGAAGGGCTGGTCTTCAACAGCGACCGAGGACGCGATGTGATGCTTTGCAAGCAGAAACCATTTCCAGTATTCATCTGAAGCATTTGGGCGTGGCCACTCTCGCATCCGCGTCCGTCGGTTGCGTAGAGGTCTGCGACCATGCCCCCAGTCATATGATCCCGCGCGGGATCATCAGGGAAACCCGACCTTCAGGCACCAACTGCGCCTGAAGGAGCCTGTTGAATACTCTGGAGACCTCAGGCAATTGCACACCAGGGTATGGCAGTCATCGTGCGTGTTTATCGGGGTGTGGACGGGATGCGCAGCGCGACCGGTCAGTCCACGAATTGCCAAGGCCAAAACGGGCAATGACATCGCCAAAAGCCCGGCCCGGAACTTCTACCGCTTGAAACCGTCCTCCAGAATGAGGGGTTGGCCGAAGGTTTGCCGCGCTGCTGAACGTGCGCTTAGCGCCAGTTCAATCGGCAATAACCGCACCATCTGTCCCCGCCAGATAACGTCCAATAATGTTGGATTTCCTACCCATCCAGGCATCCGGCGGGATGGTAGGTATCGCATCGGAAATTTATCACCAGACAGCCTGTAAGCAGTTAGATATTATCGCGCATGGGCGAGTTGTCTACACTATTGCGCGTCGCAGAGGCGCAACCTCATTCATCGTTTGGAAAAATTACGGCGCCTTTGTTCAATAGCGGATCTCCGGATATAAATGTCCAGCCGAATCCATTGGGGGCGAACACAACGTCTTCTGCCTCAATAAAGAGGGGTGGTATTTTTTGTCATTTTGAGGTGCATCTGGACAACAGTGCGCTGTGGAACCGGCAGATTTCGCCTGTCTTTGGAAATGGAAAACAACACCGCTCGGAAATGGTCGGCTGGCGCGCGTCTCATGAAATAACGCAGCTCCCTACCACGGGCATCTTATCGTCGAACGCCACGCGGTGCGGCTTTGAAAGCTCCCGGAACACATGAGGCGGTGAATCCAACACCGGCGACCCTCTTTAACGACGCTTATTCGGACATTCCGTTTGTTTGGAGTCAGGTGTACCAGCTTCCCCTACCCCAAAAATTTCGCGCGCTCTTTCCGTCATTGATGGATACAGAGACAATCGTAAGGCGCCACGCCGGGCCTTCTACCAGGAAACACCACCCCACAATAGGGCCAACCTTCCTCAATAGGACATTCGAGGAGCCTTCTTACCTTGACGCGCACTCCAGTGCATAGGCTTTCCTCGGCCTCCAGGAGACTTCCGATAAGGCTGACGCTGACCCGATCGCCATCGGATCACACGGGAGGTGCATCTGATCTGGACCTAGATGGAAACTTTAAGGGCTATCCTCACCACACGCCGCCGTCCAAGAGAATCTAGAAAGAGTTGGGCCGCGTTTCTTATGCCCGGTAACGATATCGATTACGGAGACCCCTTCGAACTGGACAATCTGCTTGCGGTCGGAACCATATCGTACGCATACCCCCACCGGACTAACCGCCTGGTTGAGACCCAGCAATTTCAGTCATCCCATCGCTGCATCCCTCGCCCGTCAAACGAACGCGTGCTACCGCCAATCATTGGCGTTCTTTCTTTCTGAATGATCTTCCACAATCCGAGCTTAAGGGGAATATCTTGTATCGCTTCCTGCCGCTAGGACATCATCAGAATGGCAGTCCATTTGTCGTCGCCTATCTGCCCTCAGCTACGAGCATGTCTTTGTCGAGCCGCAAGGGCAATCGAGCCCATTCATCCCGGAATATGGGCATCAATACAGCCTACCGCGGAAGGCATTTTGAGCCGCAGGAAAAATTCACAGACGACCTTTGCACTACCCGCAATCTCGGCACCCGGATGTTCGTGCCATCGAATTGGCCAGAGCGGTAGTTAAGGAACCTTTGGCGAACGGATCAGATCAAACTCCAGGACGCACCGCGATCACTGTTATGCTGGCCAAATTGACATCATCGGTTAGCAGCTATCACGGTGGCCGCAAGGGCACTTCTCGCGATGAACTGGTGCTCCGCATTGCAAGTCTGATGATTGACATTCTAAATGGGTGTGTCGCCGGCTCAATACGGGTGAGGGTCACATTTGAGCTGGCAGCATGCTCGTGCCCTTCCCGGTATGCAAGCACGATCTGCTTCAGTTTTTGTGCGCGGTTAGCCGCGGCTAACCGCGCTCAGGATATCGTGACGAGAGGTATCGTTGCCGGAGCCGCACCATCCAGTTAGCCGCGGCTAACTGGATGGTGCGGCATTTGTCTGGCAACTTTCGCCAATTAAAAAGCTCTTGCCCTAACGCGAGAATCGGAGCTTACATGGTAACTGCGGTAAAAGCCGAATTCTTCGCTTAAAACCGCAGTTGGAAAAAGTGGCAAGACAACATGACTCAAACCGCTGAGAAGATCATAGCGCCCAACGTGTCGGACCTCAAAGGCCTGATTCAGCGGCATTCCTCTGCGTTGTCAGCGCAGCTTCAGGCCCACCACGCCAGTATCTATCCCTTACATGCTGAAAAGACCATTCGCACGTTCACTCCAGCAGAGACATCAAAGCTCATCGGAATTGGCGAGGGATATCTCCGTCAGGTAGCCGCCGAAATGCCCTCTTTGTCCGCAAGTCAACATGGCGGGCGGCGCAGCTACGGCGTCGATGACATCAGCGAAATCCGGAAGCACCTCGATCAAGGCTCGCGTGGAGGCCGGCGTTATCTTCCGCACCGGCGAGACGATGAAGAGCTGCAGGTCATCGCGGTTATGAATTTCAAAGGCGGTTCTGGAAAAACGACAACGTCGGCCCATCTGGCCCAGCATCTTGCCTTGCGCGGGTATCGTGTCCTTGCCATTGATCTTGATCCGCAGGCCAGTCTGTCAGCGCTTTTTGGTCACCAGCCGGAAATTGACGTCGGCCAGAATGAAACACTCTATGGCGCAATCCGCTATGACGAACAGCAAAGGCCGATCGCTGAGATCGTAAGGGCGACCTATATCCCTGATCTCCACCTGATACCCGGCAATTTGGAGCTTATGGAGTTCGAGCACGACACCCCGCGCGCGTTGATGAAGCGCCAAGCTGGCGACACTTTGTTTTTTGCACGCATCGGCCAAGCGATCGCGCAGGCGCAGAATCTTTATGACGTTGTGATCATCGATTGCCCGCCGCAACTCGGTTATCTGACATTGTCGGCGCTGACCGCCGCGACTTCTGTTCTTGTCACCGTCCATCCGCAAATGCTCGATGTGATGTCAATGAATCAGTTTCTCGCAATGACCGGAGACCTACTTGAAGAGATCGCGGCCGCCGGCGCCCGTTCCGACTACAACTGGATGCGATACCTGGTCACCCGCTTTGAGCCCAGCGACGGGCCACAGAACCAGATGGTCGCTTTCCTGCGGTCGATATTCGGGGACAATGTCCTCATACATCCACAGTTGAAAAGCACTGCGATTTCGGATGCCGGCCTGACCAATCAAACGCTTTTTGAAGTCGAGCGCAATCAATTCACGCGCTCAACCTACGACCGGGCACTTGAATCGATCAACAACGTCAATGCCGAAATCGAAACATTGATCAAGAAAGCATGGGGTAGGGCAGCATGAGCCGTAAGGACGTCTTCGCCAGTCTTAACCCGCAGGCAGCTTCCGAGGCCGACAGCCATGCAGGCGTGCGTGCTCCAAAGAACCGTTTGCGGCCGATACTTGGTTCGCCAGAGTTGATACTGGACACCTCACGTACTCCGGTTGGCGCAATTGGCCAGTCGTTGAGTGAGATCAGTGAACGGAACCGCAGGGCAGAGGATATCGAGAAGCGTCTGGCCGAAGGTTTAACTGTCATCTCCCTGGACACGGCCGTGATTGATCCATCGTTCATTCAGGACCGTATGCCTGGGGCCACAGAGGCGCATGAACGGTTGGTGGCTTCTATTCGCGAGCAGGGTCAGCAGGTTCCGATTCTGGTGCGACCGCACCCGGAAAAGTCGGGGCGTTTTCAGGTCGCATTCGGTCATCGCCGTTTGCGCGCGCTCAACGAGCTTGGCTTGCCGGTCAGTGCAGTCGTCCGCGACCTCACCGATGAGCAGCTCGTCGTGGCGCAGGGCCAAGAAAACAATGAGCGCCAGGATCTCACTTATATCGAGAAAGCACGCTTTGCCGAGCGTCTTCAGCGGCGTTTCCCCCGCGAGACAATCATGGCTGCAATGTCTCTCTACAAGAGCGACCTTTCCAATATGCTGTCGGTCGTATCCCGCATACCTAGCAGCTTGATCGATGCAATTGGCCCAGCACCATCCGTTGGTCGGCGCAACTGGATGGAACTTGCCGATATCTTATCGGACACCAAGTCCGTTGAGCGTGCCCTCACCCACCTCGATAGTGCGGAAATCAAAGATCTCACGTCAGAAGAGCGTTTCAAGGCGCTGCTTGCTCATCTTAAGCCGCGACCAAACAAGGCCCAGGCAGACGTCTGGTCGACACCCCACGGTGAACGCCTTGCAAAGGTTACGCAAAGCGACGCGCGCGTCGAAATTGTCATCGATCGAACGCAAGCGCCGGAGTTTGCGGCATTCGTGCTCGATCGGCTTCAGTCTCTGTTCGAAGAGCATCGCTCAAAGAGCTGAGTTCAAATTTATCAGTCAGGAGAATACCGCAAAAGAAAAAAGCCCCCGAAACGTTGCCGTCACGGAAGCCCTTTTCATGTTTCGCAGCTAGAGAATCGCATTTCCGGGAATCACTGTCAAGAGATTAGGCGTCAATTCGGCGAGTGGATTTCTTTTGCCTAGGAGAAGGTGAAGGAAAAATGAAAAACGGACATGTGACGACGCCCTTCGGGCGCCGTACGATGACGTTTGGCATGCTCGCAACTCAGATTCTGAGCCGTGAGGGTAACACTGCCAAGTCCGTCGACAAGTGGAAGATCTACCGTGCTCTGTGTGAAGCGAGGCCGCTATTGGGCATTACCGACCGCGCACTCGCGGTCATGAATGCCCTGCTCAGCTTCTATCCCAAAAATGAGCTCAGCAACGAAAGCAACCTCGTCGTATTTCCATCCAACACACAGCTTTGCCTGCGCTCACACGGGATGGCAGAGCAAACGATCCGACGCCACCTCTCCGCACTCGTGGAGGCGGGACTTATAGCCCGTAAAGATAGCCCAAACGGCAAACGTTACGCCCATCGGGGACGGCAGGGGGAGGTAAGTGAAGCTTTCGGTTTCTCACTTTCTCCCCTGCTCGCCCGTGCCGATGAAATTGAACATCTCGCCACAAAAGTGGTTGCAGAGAGGCTTTACATCCTCAGACTACGGGAACGTATCAGCATCTGCCGCCGCGATATAACCAAACTGATCGATGCCGCGCTCTCCGGCCGGATCTGTGGCGACTGGTCCGGCATCCATGCCGGTTTCCGCCTCTTGATCGATGGCGTTTCGCGCAAACCATCCATAGAAGAACTGGAGACCTTGCTTGAAAAGATCACCACCATTCAGGGTAACGTCATCAACCAATTGGAAACGCAGCTTAAAACGCAACAAGTAGGCGGCAATCCCGTTCAAAATGAGCGGCACATACAGAATTCAGACTCTGAATCTATCTCTGAATCTGAACTAGCCCTGGAGCAGACACAGCATCCAAACTCCGACGGAGTATTCCAATCAAGAACACCACAGCTGTTTGAAACAGCCGTACCCCCTACCCGAAGCGGCCAGAGCATCTCAGCCAAACAATCCGACACTCATTCCCTTGCCGTAAGAAATCTAAAAACTTTCCCGCTTGGACTGGTTCTCAAAGCTTGCCCGGACGTGTCGAATTACGGCCCCGGTGGGCAAATCAGCAATTGGCGCGATATGATGTCGGCGGCAATTGTTGTGCGATCCATGCTGGGTGTCAGTCCTTCAGCTTACGAGGAAGCGGTGGCGGTCATGGGGCCTGAGAACACCGCCATTGTAATGGCGTGCATTCTGGAGAGGGGAGGTCACATCAACTCAGCCGGAGGCTATCTCCGAAATCTAACTCAACGAACACTGAAGGGCGAATTCGCCCTAGGGCCCATGCTGATGTCTCTTTTGCGTTTGACAGGGACAGAGAGCCAGAAAGCAGGATAGTATGCGCTATTATTCTGCGACCTGAAGAGTGGATCTGCTGTTTCGCATAGAAAACGGACATCGCTCACGTTTCAAGGGATTATCGGTCGTTATTTGCTGACGGCAAGGGGTGCGCTTTTTGCAACATTAATGCACTAAACTGCTCCTTTCTTTAGACGTATTTTGACTGCCCAATCCTGAGAAACCTCCGGTAGCTGTCACAGCTAAACAGCTTGAATTGGGGAGAATATGAAATGGCAGTTAAAAGATGCAAAGAACCGTACTCGAAGGTCCTTCAAAGGCACCGACAGAAGGACCCCAGCTCGTCACTTCGCTGGGAGAACCGGTAGCGGCCCTCGTCTTGAAGAAAACTACGATACTTTACTGACGAGCGATCCTGCCCAGACCGTTGTTTTCCCGGATGACCGCCGTGCCTACGGGGCGGATTGGACACAGTTCTCCCCTACGCCCGCACGCGACGACTGTCGGCGTCTACGTCACCGACTTTGTGGATGGACGGTCGCGTTCGATGAAAAATAGTGCCAGAAAACCCAACACCGTTTTGGCAATTGAGTAGGGATTGGGCGCGGATTTCGCGGCGGTCTCGCCAAGGGTCAACGCCGCGACTCGCCATCCCGGGCTTCTGTCGTCATCCGAGGTTGAGGAGCACTGAGTGTTAAAACTTGCCTAACAAGCGTTTCCCGGGATGAGGCGGAAGAGGCGTGCTCCAGAGATTGGTTAGCGTATTTGACCTGGAAGAAGACTATCAGGCATCGAAAAGAAGTCGATATGGGAGACGGTGCGGAAGCAAAACATGGCAGTGTCGCATATCGATCGACGCTATCAACGTTCAAAGGTCAGTTGTACATGTACAACATGAGGTATCGCATCGGGCACAACGATTGGCCGACGGTGCCATCGTTACGGTGGAAATCGCCGTGATGGAGAAGCTGGCGGGTATCGGTCCCATCAAGATGGCCGAAACCCATGACCTGCAGAAACAGCCTCCGCGCATTGACGGAACCCGCGGAGATATCGATGCGTATATTGGATGGTGACCCCGCCCAAAGATCGGAATTCCCGCTAAAGCCCTGCAGCCTTGGTCCGATTGGCCCGAAAATGACCCAGCGCCGCTGATAGCGCCGGGTCATTTTCCGCAGAGGCATGGCCGAGCTACTTCTGAGCGTATTGCTCATCGACTTCTGCTGAGGAAGCCAGGCGAGCTCTTAGCGAATGCCCGGAGAATTTCAAGACACGGTCGACTTCGTTCAAGTCACCGCGAACACCGGCGGCCATTGCGGTACGCTTAACAAGGCGCGCCACTTCCTTGTCGTTCAACCGTTCCGCACCGACGGACTTTCCCTGTCCCGTGACACGACGGAAGAGGGGACCATGCACAAGCTTGGCGAACTTGATCCAGGTTTCGATCGCAACGACCGGGCAGGTGGAATCCGAGGAGCCGCGCCCGACGTCGACCTTCCGCCATCCCGTCTTGCCGCGTAAGGTCACCAGAATGCCTTTGTCCAATATCTCGATCCAGCCACGGCCGTCCTCTGTCTGATCTGCCTTAATGTCCAGCCCAACAATTTCAGAGCGGCGAAGACCGCCAGCATAGCCGATCAACAGCATGGCGCGGTCACGCATGCCACGCAGACTGCCACGATCCAAGGTCTCCAGCATGGCGATAATGTCGGCGGCCAATACGGCTTCCTTCTGCACCGGCGGGCGGGCATGGGAGCTGCGGATACCGGCCATCACCGTGGCAACATGGCGGTCCTTGCGGTCCAGCGGCATGCCGCGCTGGGCATAGCTCCAGGAGAGCGATGACAGGCGGCGCTCGATCGTCGATACAGAATTGGCCCTTGCTCCACGCTCGATCGTGCCGGATGCACAGGCTGTGATGTAGAGCCCGATGGTCTGCGGATTCGGGGGAAGGGGCGAAAGCCTGGAGCGACGGCACCAGGCGGAGAAATGCGTCCAATCGGATGCATAGGCCTTGCGGGTGTTGGCAGAGTTCGCCGTTTCGACATAGCCACGCGCCCGATCTGTCAGCTGCTCGAGGTGGGCCGGCAGGCGAGGATCGGGGTCAGAAATGGGGGAGGGGAGCCGGGCGAAGTGGACCAGCGGCTGTGGCGTGGAAATATCAGCGTCGGCCCCGATGCTCTCTGGTGGAGCAGACGTTTCCCGGGCATGATTTCCGGTGGTTTCATCGATGATTTGCGTCATTTCTTTATAATGACAATTACATTTCATAATGCAACATTATCGGTCGTTATGCGAAAGTGACGGCTGGTGCGGATTGTGTGTGAATATAAACTGCACACTAGATATGCTTGTCCGCATGGATTTACTCACGTCTCAGCCAGCTGGGCGTCCCTACCGCTCGCTCAGCTACGTGGCTGGGCAACGCCGCGCGGTCGCGAGCGAACGAGTTGGAAGCTGCTTTCCATGCCGGTATCGATACATTGAAAGTGAAGAGCCGAGATTTTCATTGATACACTGATGCCAGAACAGTCGGTGACAGGCCCGAGTTCGTCTCAGTTCCCCCGCAGGGTGGTGAGAGACGGGCCTATCTGGCCGTGTGATGGTTTAGGGAAAGCGGCGAAATTGCACCTCGCCGCATTTTCCGCTGTGGTTTCTGCAACGCCGTCAGAGCGCGCTGGGTGGCGTGTGGCTGGCGCGTGTCACGTATTCGCGAGAAAAAATCTACTTCCTGTCGCGTCGGACAGCCAAGCCGCCCGCCAAACTTTGTGCGTTTCAACGATGCCGAGGCGCAAGCAAAGCGCGCCGCCTCATTGACGCTCTTGTTTTCAAAAAACTGCCAACGCAAAGCGCTGTGGAAAATATCGCCTGCGGCCTGTGTGTCGCCCACCTCGGCTTTGGAGCAGTTACGTGGCGAATATCTCCTTGCGGCGTTGTCACGTTGTTGACGGGAGGCGAGATTGAATGGCTGGAGGTGAGGTCAGACAGCAGTTGGGGCGCCGCTTTCCACTGCGCCACAGCGCAGAGCCGGTGGATATGGGTGGTGAGCTCAGCGCTTTTGATGCGGTGCGGCGACGTAAATTCGAACTCCCGAAAAGATCGAGACGAAGTTGCAGACTGCCGACCGATCGAAATCCCTGCATCATTCGTTCTCGTTCTCGTTGTCGTTGTCGAAACAGTACGTGAGTCCTCCGCCCGACTGTTAAGCCCTTTATGCGACCAGTGTTCGACGCTTGGCATAACTTCCCGTTTTGCCGCGCCGCTGTCCCGTTGTCTGCTTGATGAGTGTTGGCGGTGAGATGAGCCGTGCACACGGCGGCGCGGGCTGATGGTCGATCCGCTGGATTTCTCGGTGTTGCGCGCCGTCTCCAGACCATGGAGCTACGATGCAGCGCCGAAGAATGCAAGCCGGGTGAAGATGGTATAGTTCGATTCCGATACCATCAGCGCGACGAAAACCAGCACCAGCAGCGGTGGCAGCAGGATGACGTAGACGAGCGCCAGCCGTTCCCAGGCCAGGTGCATGAAGACGGCAACGATCAATCCCGCCTTCAACATCATGAACAGAAGGATCAGCGACCATCGCAGATAGCCCTGGATCTGGAGATAATCGACCAGGTAGGAAAAGGCGCTGAGTACGAAAAGCAGGCCCCAGACGACAAGATAGAGCCGGATTGAGTGATGCTGTCCGCTTTGCGCTTGTGCATGTGCCGTTGTTTCGCCCATGACGGTGCTCCTCACCACAGATAGAAGAATGCAAAGATGAAGACCCAGACCAGATCGACGAAGTGCCAATAGAGGCCCATGATCTCGACCGCCTCGTAGTTGCCCTTCCGACTGGTGAAAAAGCCGCGCCGTTCCGTGTCCAAATCGCCCCGCCAGACCTTGCGGGCGACGATGATGAGGAAGATGACTCCGATCGTGACATGGGTGCCGTGAAAGCCGGTAATCATGAAGAAGGACGAACCGAATTGCGCGGCACCCCACGGATTTCCCCAGGGGCGCGCGCCCTCAGAGATCAGCTTGGTCCATTCAAAAGCCTGCATGCCGACGAAAGCGCCGCCGAGAAGTGCGGTCAAGAGCATCAGCGCGGCCGTCCGGCCGCGTTCGCGGCGATAGCCGAAATTGACCGCCATCGCCATGGTGCCGCTGCTTGAGATCAGCACGAAGGTCATGATAGCGATCAGGATCAGCGGAACGTTTTCTCCAGCGATATGGAGTGCGAAGACCTCGCTCGGATTGGGCCATGCAACCGGTGTGGACATGCGGGCGGTCATATAGGACAGCAGGAAGCATCCGAAGATGAAGGTGTCGCTGAGGAGAAAGATCCACATCATCGCCTTGCCCCAGGAGGCGGTTTTGAAGGCGCGCTGATCCGAACCGAAATCGGCAGCGACGCCCCGCAGGCCGGCCGGCCGGAGGTCGGGATCGCTGTGTGTCTGGACAGATTGTGCCATCTGAAAATCTCCTAGCTGAGCAGTTGGCGGCAGAGATCGACGAAATCGTTCGCCCAGCCGGCAAAGAGCGCGAAGAGTATGAGCCAGACGGCGAGCATGAAATGGGAATAGAGGGTGCAGAGATCGACGCTGAGGCGAAGCCGCGCCGGCGAGATATCGGCTGCAAATGCCCTGACGGTCGTGCGGCCGGTCACGACAAGCCCACCGAGAATATGCAGACCGTGCAGGCCGGTCAGGATGTAGAAGAAACTGTTGGCGGGATTGTCGGCAAGCACATAGCCGGCTGCGTTCAGGTCCCGCCAGGCCTCAATCTGTCCTGCGAGAAAGAGGGCCGCAAGAAGCAGGCCGGCGACAAGGGCAGGCCGCACGTTCTCCATGCGGTTATGCCGCGCCTCGGTTTTTGCCCATTGCAGCGCGGCGCTGCTGGCGGCGAGCAGGGCGGTGTTCACCCAGAGCAGCCACGGAACCGGCATTCCCCACCAGTCCGGGGAAGCCATGCGCATAAAATAAGCGCTGATGAATAGGCTGAAGAGGGCGCCGACGACGCCGAGGAACACATAGAGGCCGATTTTTATCGCCGGAGCAGGCGGGTCTTTCAGGCCGGTTGACGTTTGCACCGGGCTCGCTTCAAGCCAGGGTTTCGAGGTCAGCCGTTGCCCTGCCATCCACCAGGCGATGATGGCGCCGATGACGGCGAGGAAGAGCAGCGTGACGTTCATGTCATGACCTCCCGCGTGACGCGGTCAGTTGCAGGTTGCGTCTGCGGAATGAAATCCTCGGGCGCTCCCGGCACACTGTAGTCATAGGCCCAGCGGTAGACGATCGGCAGGTCCTTGCCCCAGTTGCCATGGGCGGGCGGCGTCTGCGGCGTCTGCCATTCGAGCGTCGTCGCGCGCCACGGATTACCGCCTGCCTCTTTGCCCCTGAAAAGGCTCCAGATCAGATTGAACAGGAAGACCATCTGCGCGGCTCCGACAACAAGCGCCATGACGGTGATGAAGATGTTCAGCGTGTGGGCCGAAGGCGGAACGAAGCTTGTCTCTCCGATCTCGTAGTAGCGGCGCGGCACGCCGAGCAGGCCGAGATAATGCATCGGAAAGAAGATAGCATACGCGCCGAGAAAGGTGGTCCAGTAGTGGATATGGCCGAGCACCTCGTTCAGCATGCGCCCGGTCACCTTCGGGTACCAATGGTAGATCGCCCCGAAGACCACGAGGATCGGTGCCACGCCCATGACCATGTGGAAATGGGCGACGACAAACATCGTGTCGGATAGCGGAACATCGACAACGACATTGCCGAGAAACAGGCCCGTTAGCCCGCCATTGACGAAGGTGACGATAAAGGCCAGTGCAAAGAGCATGGGCAGCGTCAGGTGAATGTCGCCGCGCCACAACGTCAGCACCCAGTTATACACCTTGATCGCCGTCGGGACTGCGATGATGAGCGTCGTGGTGGCGAAGAAGAAGCCGAAGGCAGGGTTCATGCCGCTGACATACATGTGGTGCGCCCAGACGACGAAACTCAGGGCTGCGATGATGACGATCGCCCAGACCATCATTCGATAACCGAAAATGTTCTTGCGCGCATGCGTGCTGATGAGATCCGAGACAATCCCGAAGGCAGGCAGCGCAACGATATAGACCTCCGGATGCCCGAAGAACCAGAACAGGTGCTGGAACAGGATCGGACTGCCGCCGCCATGTTGTAACTGCGTTCCCATCTCGACGATGGCGGGCATGAAGAAACTGGTGCCAAGCAGTCGGTCAAACAGCATCATGACGCAGGCGACGAAAAGGGCGGGGAAGGCCAAAAGCGCCATCACCGTTGCGGTAAAGATGCCCCAGACGGTCAGCGGCATGCGCATCAGCGTCATGCCGCGCGCCCGGCCTTGCAGGACGGTGACGACATAGTTCAGGCCGCCCATGGTAAAACCGATGACGAAGACGATCAGCGAGGAGAGCATGAGGAGGATGCCCCAGTCCTGGCCGCCTGGCGTGCCGGAGAGAACGGCCTGCGGCGGATAGAGCGTCCAGCCGGCTCCTGTCGGTCCGCCGGGCGCGAAGAAACCCGCGGCCAGGATCAGCACTGCGAGTAGATATATCCAGTAGCTCAGCATGTTCGCGTAAGGGAACACCATGTCGCGTGCGCCGACCATCAGGGGGATGAGGTAATTGCCGAACCCGCCGAGAAACAGGGCGGTCAGCAGATAAACCACCATGATCATGCCGTGCA
Source organism: Pararhizobium sp. PWRC1-1 (assembly GCF_049897905.1). NCBI lineage: Bacteria > Pseudomonadati > Pseudomonadota > Alphaproteobacteria > Hyphomicrobiales > Rhizobiaceae > Pararhizobium > Pararhizobium sp. PWRC1-1. Next base: position 115,005 of record NZ_JAFCXE010000019.1, read on the forward strand.
TGGTGATGAACTGATAGTAGTGATCTGCGTCGATGAAGGCGAAGTAGCCGGGAAAGGCAAGCTGCAGACGCATCAGCCAGGAAAGCACCAGCGCCACAAGACCGATCGAGATGGCCGTGACCGAGTATTGCACGGCGATGATCTTGGCATCCTGGCTGAAGACATATTTCGTCCACCAGCTTTTCGGATGGTAAAGCTCCATATCTTCCACTTCGGAGGCCGGGACGGCGTCTGCGCTGCTGGCTGGAATCTCGACCATGATCTGTCCTCGCTTTTGCTCCGATGCCTTCCTGCCATGTTCCCATGTTCAGTTTGCCGGCTGCGGCTCTCCAGATGCCAGAAGCTGGGTGAATGTCTGTTGCTGCTCCAGCCATGCCTGATAGTCCGCCGCTTCCTCGACCACGACGGTACCTCGCATTTGCGAATGGCCGACACCGCAAAGTTCGGCGCAGAGAATATCGAAGGTTCCCGTCCGCGTCGGCGTGAACCAGAAATAGGTTATCATGCCGGGGATCATGTCCATCTTGGCGCGGAATTCCGGTACGTAGAAATCGTGAAGGACATCGATGGAGCGCAACAGTATGCGTACCGGCTTGCCGACTGGCAGATGTAACTCGCCGCCCTCGATGATGACGTCGTCAAGACCGGTCGTATCGTTCTTGTTCACGCCAAGCGGATTTTCCGGGCTGATTTCGCGCGGTTCCGAACGACCGAGCTTTCCGTCCACGCCCGGCAGGCGGAAGCTCCATAACCACTGCTGGCTGACAACCTCGACCGGTGCGGCATCGTCAGGCACGGTGATGAACTGGTTCCACACGAAAAGGCCCGGCACAAGCATGGCGGCGACACCGACGGCGGTTCCGGATGCCAACAGCACTTCCAGCTTTCGGTTTTCTGGCTCGTAGGCCGCCCGGTTGCCCGGCTTGTGCCGGAAGCGCCAGACACAATAGGCCATGAAGGAGACCACCGCGACAAAGACGACGCCGGTGATCCAGAAGGTGACGATGAGTGTGCTGTCGATATAGGTCCAGTTGGATGCGATGGGCGTCCACCACCACGGGCTCAGCATGTGGAACAACACGGAGCCCACTACCAGTAAGGCGAGGATCAGCACAACAGCCATTTCCGACCCTCCTGAGCCGACCCGACCGTGAATAGGAATCTAAAAAATACCGTTTTAGTCTCTCACACCGAAAAATGCAGCAATTGAAGTAGTTTACGGATAGGCTGCCCGGGTCATCACGCGACCTGTCACTTGGAATATTGCTTCAGGTAGGCGATAAGATTGGTTATATCCTGATCGCCTTTCAGGCCGACGAAGGCCATCTTCGTGCCCTTCACCTTCATTTTCGGATTGTGCAGATAGTCGCGCAACGTCGTCTCGTCCCAGATGAGACCGCCGTCGCCGGCTGCCTTCATCCCGGCCGAATAGGCGAAATCCGGATGCGTTCCGGCCTTTCTGCCGAACAGCCCGTTCAGTGACGGGCCGACCTTGTTCTTGTCGGTATCAACGGTATGGCAGATCGCGCATTTCTTGAAAACGGTGGCGCCTACCGTCGCATCGCCCTCTTCGGACCGGGCATCAAACGAAGAAAGAGCGATGATGGACGCGCCGATCAGCAGAACATTACGATAATCCATGGCAAACCTCATCCTCCTCCAGGATGCCCAGCCACTTGCACCATCCGCCACTATTCTCGTGCGCATAGTGTTCGCGATCACTGAAAGATTAATCCTTCGCGGTAGCAAGTCAATCGGTTCTACAATTATGAGGCGGGTGACAGGTGAAGCTGTTTCAGTCGTTTGAAAACCGCCGGAAAATCGTTCGTGGCGCCAAAGCGAATATGGAGGCCTGCATGCTCGCTTGAATTGCAAATCTCCATGGCTTCAGGGCCCGCTCATCAGGCGAGGACTTGGTTGCGCTTATGAAACGCATTTGGCATCTGCTTTCGGATGAAAATGGATGGAACAATGGAGCCCACCGTGTGATAACCGTTTCGGATGGAAACGGATGGGACAATGCATGCCGGCTCTCAACCTCTCGACATTGCGGATAGCGCCTGAGATCCTGTCGCTGATCGCGTAGATAGACGAATTCAAAGACGCATCGCGCGCACTCGGCCGCATTGCGCCTGATCGCCTGTCAAGCCCGCGTCGGGTCGCAACGATCGAGAGCGATCGTCGACGCGCATCGAGGGTGCGAAGCTGAGTGACCGGGAAGTCGAGTGGCTGCTCGTAAACCTCCGGATCGGTTCTTTTTCCAGCCGCGACGAACAGGAGGTCGCAGGATATTGCGAGGTGATGGAGACGATCTTCTCGCCCTTCGACGCCATTCCGCTCAACGAAAATCACATACGCAAGCTTCATCGGGATTTGCTCGTGCACTCGACCAAGGATGAGCGACACCGCTGTGACTGGAGACCCTTGCCAACAATGTCGAGGCTTTCGACGAGAACGGTGTGAGCCTTGGCGTCGTCTTCGCAACAGCCTCGCCGTTCGATACGCCGAGCCGAATGGCGGAACTGGTGGCTTGGCAGCAGGCTCAGGAGAAGGATGGGACGTTCCACCCTCTGCTGATTGTCGCTATCTTCGTCGTGGTCTTTCTGGAAATGCATCCTTTCCAGGATAGTAACGGCCGCCTGTCGCGGGCGTTGACCACACCTGCTGCTCCTTCGGGCTGGCTATACCTACGTGCCCTACAGCTCGCTCGAAAGCATCGTCGAGCAAAACAAGGAGGCCAATTATCTCGCGCTTCGCCGCACGCAGGGAGCGATCTGCACAGATCGGCAAGAATGGTATCCCTGGGTCGAGTTCATCCTGCGAAGCCTGCAGCGGCAAAAGCAGCGCCTCGAGCGGAAGATGGATCGTGAGCGTTTCCTCCTGGGCGATCTGCCGGAGTTGTCGGTCTCCATCCTCGAACTGGCGCGCGAGCGCGGAAGAGTGACCGTTATGGACGCGGCCAAGGCCACGGGCGCAAGCCGGAATACCGTCAAGGATCATCTGCGCGCGTTGACTGATGAGGGACACCTGAGCCTCCACGGAGCGGGCCGCCGAACCTGGTATGGCCTGAGGTGGCCGCAATGGCGCGGCCCGAAATACAGGACAAGGACCTATCGAACCCGCAGATGAAGCGCCAGAAACGGGGGTTGGACAGGCAAGCTTGTGCCCCCTAGAAGAATTGACCGGTGGATGAGAGGGATCAGACGACGGCTTCGCCGCCGTCCACTACTAGGATCTGGCCTGTCATGTAACTAGACCGGTCGGAAACGAGGAACAGGATCGATTCTGCGATCTCGCTGACATCTGCCCATCGCCCCATCGGGACCTTTTCTCGCACATAGGCCTCGATTGCGGCGCGTCCCCCCATCTGGGCGATGAAGGGGCTGTTGAAGGGGGTGTCGACCCAGCCGGGGCAGAGCGCGTTGACGCGGATGCCGAACCTTGCGTAATCGCCGGCCATCTGCCTGGTCATGGCGATGACTGCATGTTTGGTGGTGGTGTAGGCGATCATCTCGCGGTCGTAGAGCACCCCGGAAGAGGACGAGGTGTTGAGGATGACGCCAGCCCCTTGCGTCTTCATCGCTGGCATGACGAAGCGGGCGGCCATGAAATGGGCGCGCACATTCAGGCTCCAGGAGCGGTCGAAGCCTTCGACCGCCACCTGTTCGAGGTCGCCCGCCACCTGAGCGCCGGCATGATTGTGCAGGATATCGATGCGGCCATGACGGGCAAGTACCGAAGCGATTCCGGTTTCAAGCGAGACGTCGTCGGTGACGTCGAGGATGAGGCTTTCGGCGCTGCCGCCGGCATTTCGGATCAGCGCGACGGTTTCGGCTGCACCTTCGGTGCTGCGATCGGCGACTGCGACATGGGCGCCCTCGCGCGCCATGATCGCTGCACCCGCCTGGCCGATGCCGGAGCCGGCGCCGGTGACGATAGCCACCCGGTCTTTCAGGATCATCGTCTACTCCCCGGCTTGCACTTTTGGTGTCTTGTCCCGCATCAGCACACGGGCAATCAGGATCATCAGCAGAGAGGCGATCAGAACCATGGTGGCGACCGCGTTGATCTCCGGTGTTACGCCGCGCCTAATCGAGGCAAAGACGTAGATCGGCAGCGTCGTCTTCGAGCCGGCGACGAAGAAGGCGACGATGAAATCGTCGAAGGAAAAGGTGAAGGCAAGCAGGAAGCCTGCCAGCACCGATGGCAGGATCTGAGGCAGCACGATCTGGCGGAAGGTGGTGAGTGGCGTGGCGTAGAGATCGCTGGAGGCCTCGACGATATCGCGGCCGAGGCTGGCAATGCGGGCTTTGACGATCATGGTCACCAGGGCCAGGGAAAACAGGCCGTGAGCTGCGATGATCGAGCCGTAGCCCAGGCCAAGCTGCGGTGGCTTGGCGCCCGGCCAGATCGAAGCGAGCGCCGGGTTGAGGAAGGAGAACACCTCGACCAAAGCGACCAGCGTGGCAATGCCAATAACGACGCCGGGCACGACGATGGCGGCGGCAAACAGGCCGTCAAAGATGGCACGGCCGCGGCTGCTCAGCCGCTGCATTCCGAGCGCTGCCATTGTGCCGAATACCGCAGCAAGCATGGCGCTTGTGAAGGCGATCATCAGGCTGTTCTGCAGGGCGGTGATCAGGAAGGTATTGCCGAGCGCCTTGCCGTACCACATGGTCGAGAAGCCGGTGAACTCGCTGGCATTGCGGCCGGCGTTGAACGAGAACAGCACGACCAGCGCAATCGGCGCATAAAGAAACAGATAGACGAAAGTGACCAGCGCGCGCATCAGACCAGATCCACTTGTCTTGAGCCGGATACTTTCCATGCGATGCGCATGGCGACGCTGAGCACGATCACCACCACAACCACCAGCGTCACCGCGATGGCCGAACCGAACGGCCAGTTGCGCGATTGCAGGAAGAGATCGACCAGCGCATTGCCGATAAAGAATACCTTGCCGCCGCCGAGCAGCTGCGGGATCAGGTATTCGCCGAGCAGTAAGATGGTCACCAGCGCCACCCCGGTCATGACGCCGGGAAGCGACAGGGGCAGGGTGATGCCGAAGAAGGTCGAAATGGGCCTGGCGCCGAGATCGGCCGAAGCTTCGAGCAGGCGGCGGTCGAGTTTTTCCAGGCTGACATAGATAGGCATGATCATCAGCGGCAGGTAGCCATAGACGATGCCGAGCAGCACGGCGCCAGGCGTGTTGAGCAGCCGGATATCCTCGATGCCGATCATGCCGAGCAGGTTGGGAATACCGCGCGAACCCAGAATGTACATCCAGGCATAGGTGCGCACGAGCAGGCTTGTCCAGAACGGCACGACCACAAGCGAAACCAGAACCAGCCGGTACTTCGGATTGGACTTGATCGCCAGATAATAGGCGACGGGATAGGCTACGATCAGGCAGAGGAAGGCGCCGACGGGCGCGATCATCATGGTGTTCCAGAAGGCCGCCGCGCGGGAGGGTAGATTGGCGAACTGTGCGAACGTAAAGGCCGCCTGATACCCGCCTTCCGGCGCGCGCTCGCCAAAGGCGAAGACGACCATGGCTATGAAGGGCAAGACGAGAAACACGAGCAGCCAGAGCCCGGCCGGCGCTACGAGCGCGGCCGTGACAAGGTGTCGCTTTCTGTCCGGGGCGAGGGGCATGTAACAGTTGTCCTTTGGTCCAGGTTATTCCGGAGCGTGCCGCTTGCGTGGTTTTCCCTCCCCCTGTGGGGGAAGGGACACCTGTAAGGTCGTCTCAACCGCGAACACCTTCTTCTCCCCGTCGGGGAGATGGGAAATCACGCCGATTTGAACCGTGCCATCAATTCGGCGCGGGCCGGGTCGGTCAATGTTACCGCGGCACCGAATTCCAGCTTGGTCAGCGACGCCTCGTCCGGATAGACGATCTTGTTGGAAGTCGCATCGGCCGGAAGCAGCGCCAGCACGCGGCTGTCGGTGGTCGGCGCGCCGTTGGCGATGTGTTCCTTGATGGCGTTTTCCGGTGTCATGAGATAGTTGAGCAGCGCATAACCGGCCGGCTTGTTGACTGCACTTTTCGGGATTGCGTAAAAATCGGTCCAGATCTCGCCGCCATCGGTGCCGAGGATATAGGCGATCTCCGGCATGTCGCGGTTGAGCTGGGCACCGTCATTGGTCCAGCACATGGTCATCCAGGCGTCGGTCGCGCGCATCCCCGGCTGGTAGTCGCTGTTGATGCCGTAGAGATGCGGCTTGACCTTGATTAGCAGTTCCTCTGCCTTGGCCAACTCTTCCGGCTTGATCGAGTTGAAGGAATAGCCGAGCGAGACCAGCGCGCTTCCGATGGTGGTCAACTGATAGTCATGTACCATGGCACGGCCGTCGGCTTCGGTCATGGCGACTTCAAAGAAATCCTTCCAGGAGGTCAGCTTGGTCTTGATCTTGGAGGTGTTGACGGCCATGCCGGTCGTGCCCCAGTTCTTCGGCAGAGCATAGGTCGTGCCGTCGATCGCTCCTTCGGAGGTGAAGCGGGCCGATTCCGTGGCTTGCGAGAAAGCAGGAACCTTCGCCATATCGAGTGGGTCGACCAATCCGAGTTTTACATAGGTGGAGATCGTGTAATTGGTGGGAACGAACAGATCCCAGCCGGTGCCGCCAGCCTGGAGCTTGGCCAGCATTTCTTCGTTCGAGCCGAAGACATTGACTTCGACGGCAACGCCGGTCGCCGCAGTGAAGGCTTCGAAGGTCGCAGGATCATGATAGTTCGGCCAGGTGGCGAGCGACATGGTCGTACCGAGGTCTTCGGCATAGGCGGTGGAATTGAACAGGCCAGGCTGGCGGGCAAGAACGGCTGCGGCCAGACCAAGGCCGGTGACGCCAAGGAAGTGGCGGCGGGTGACCGAGCCGCGCTTCAGGCGCATCCATTCGTCAGTGAGGTTTTCGGCTGATGTCGGGGCATTTTCTCTGTACCACTTTGTCATGACTTTGTTCCCTTTTTTGTCTTGACGTGTACGGCCGTTCCTCAGGCCGGGAAAACATGCACTTTGCCGGGGTCGAAAGTCAGTACGACCCGTTCGCCCGGTTCGACGAGATCGCTTTCCTGCACGCTGCGCCGGTCGGCGGTGACGAGGAAATCGCCAAGGCCATCGACGCTGATCTGGTATTCGGCGGTGGAGCCGAGGAAAATACGGTGGGTAACGACCCCGGCCAGCGGATTACCTTCACCAGTCGATTGCCGCGCAAGGTCGATCGCTTCCGGCCTCAGCGCCACGGTCGCAGCGCCCGGTTTCATGCTTGACCGGGCAGCAACCGCCATGCCGTTCGGAAGCCGCAGGGTCGTGCCATCGGGTTCAACGGTTGCTGAAATCCGGTTGGTTTTGCCGACGAAATCGGCGACGAAGAGATCGGCCGGCCGGTCGTAGATGTCCTGGGGCCTGTCCATCTGGACGATCCGACCGGCGTTCATCACGCAGACCATGTCGCTCATCGAGAGCGCCTCCTCCTGATCGTGGGTGACCAGCACAAAGGTGACGCCAAGTTCGCGCTGCAGCGTCTGCAGTTCGATCTGCATGGCGGTGCGCAGCTTCTTGTCGAGGGCCGCCAGCGGTTCATCGAGCAGAAGCACGGAGGGCCTGTTGACGATGGCACGGGCAAGCGCCACGCGCTGCTGCTGGCCACCGGACATTTCATGGATGCGGCGCCTCTCGAAGCCGCCAAGGCGGACCATCTCAAGGGCCTTGCGTGCCCGGGCGGAAATTTCGGCTGCCGCCAGTTTTGGCCGGGCCTGCTTCAGGCCATAGGCAACGTTTTGCTCGACGTCGAAATGCGGGAAGAGCGCGTAATGCTGGAAGACCATGTTGACGGGGCGGCGATAGGGCGGCACGCCGTTCATCTCGTGGCCGTCGATCAGCACGGTGCCGTCGCTCGGCTGCTCGAAGCCGCCGATCATCCGTAGGCATGTGGTCTTGCCGCAGCCGGACGGCCCAAGCAGCGCCACGAAGGCGCCCTTCGGAACGGCAAGGTTGATGTCCGAAACAGCGGTCACGCTGCCATAGCGCTTGGTGACCGAACGGAACTCGATGTCGTTCGCTGCAGCGGCTGTCACGTCTTCATTCCCCGCGGTTGTTTTTCAGAATACCGGACCGCCTTGCGGCTGCCCGGTTTCTCACCGTCTGACCAGCAGACTATTCAAACCGGCCATTGGCGGTATATACCCCGAAAGGGGTATTTCAAGCCATTCATCGCTGTGGAAGGTGTATACCCTGAAGGCAAATGCCGTTCTTCTTTGCAAGGCTGGACAGGACGTATGGGCATCGATCTGGAGGCACTGTTCAAGACGCTGGGGCCGATGATCGGTGGCGTTCCGGGCGGCGACGAGGAGGCGGGTCATCTTTTCTGCACGCTGATGCGCTCGCTGGTCAGTTTCGACTATGCCGTCGTTTTTGCCTATCGTGAAAAAGAGCGTCCGATCGATCTTTACAGCACCTTCACGGCAGATGAACATGTGATCTTCGTCAGTCTGTACCAGGCCGGGCCATTTCTGCTCGATCCGTTCTATCACGCGGCGCGCGAGCCGAAGCCGGGTGTCTGGCGTATGCGCGAGCTTGCTCCTGACCGCTTCTTTTCCAGCGAATATTTCCGCAGCTACTATACCCAGACACGGCTGGCGGAAGAGATCGGGTTCTTCATCGTGCTGGAACACGGCATCACCGTCGTCCTGTCGCTGATGCGGCGGGAACAGTCGGGTGTGTTTCCTGCTGCCGAATTTTCGCTTTTGGAAAAGGTGGAGCCGCTGGTGGTCGGGCTGGTTTGCCAAGCCTGGCCTGATCTTGGTCGACGCTTTGATGCAGCCTTGGCCAAACGGGAGCGGGGCGGCCGCAAGTCCGCGCATCCGGCTGCCGACCGGGTGTGGCGCAATCTCAATTTGACCGGGCGGGAAGCCTCGATCGTCGAGCTGGTGCTGCAAGGGCATTCATCTGAATCGGTTGGTCTGCGGCTGGGCATTTCCACCGGGACCGTCAAAGTTCATCGCCGCAACGTGTATCGCAAACTCGGCATCTCGTCGCAGACACAGTTGCTGTCAATCTATCTCAAGAATCTTGGCCAGTAGTGGAAACCATATAGACTTGAATCGCACCAGGCGCCGCATCAGCAGATATAGGTCATGCAAAAACGACCGGCGGTGTGCGGCGCTCCCCGGTGAACCTTTCGTCACCGCGCTGTTGCACCGGCGTCAAGGTGTTGCCGCTTCCTCGATGAGCCAGTGGATGAAATAGCCGACCTCGGCAGTGTCCCGTTTGGCTTCGGCACAGATGCAATCATAGTTGTGAACGGCCGGCACGCTATGAATTGCCGATCGAGCAGGTGGAAACCCGGTTTAAACCCGAGCAGGACGAACGCCCGCGCGACATGCTGGCGGCAGAGAATAAGCTGAAGAAGGAAGGCAAAGCAGACTTGGCCGAACGGATGGCCCGGTACCGTCCCAGGAGTGAACATCAAGAATAAAGGCCCGATAGGGTATGAAAGGACGGGGCAATGCTCACTGTCAGAGCCGATGTTGGTCGCGCGCCGGACAGTCTCAAGTATCCATGTTCCGGTTTCATCGTCGCCTCAGCGCTTACTTCTGTTCCGAAATGAGTGCCTGAGCTACCGCGGGCGCCGCGACCGGACCACATATTTTGGAACCGGCGTCGACGATGACGCGCTGTCACTCGGCGTGATGACACGTGCGACAACTTACAGAATCAACTCGCCGGCTGTGCAGATGCCGGGCCGGATGCGGTCAAGGTGACGAAACAATGCGACATCGCCCTCTCATGGTCGGCTATCCCAGATGACCGACCAAGTTTAACCGTTAGACGCGACTAGCTGACCAGCACGATATCCTGCCAGGCCGCATAGGCGGAGAGTACCAGTTCCATCTGAGCCGTGTGGCCCGCGATAAAGTCTTCGCCGTAGATGGTTTCGTCCGGATATTCGGTGATCAGGGTCATCGGCACGGTATGACGATCATCGACCGACGTCATGCAGGGGAAGCCATTGATGATACGGAAACCGGTTTCACCTGCATGGATCTCGTAGAGTGCGATCTGCCTGTCATTATACTCCAGAAGACCGGGTATCTCGCCGAGATGCCGCGTCACCCGGTCAAGCAACGTTTCCGCCTGGCTTTCCCAACCAGCATGATGGCGCATGATGAGAAAATAGCCTTTAGGCAGGGTCCACGCGGCAAAACCACGCGGCAGATAACCCGATAGCGGCCGCGTCCATTCATGCGCAGGGTAGCCATGCAGGTTCACGTGCAACTGTGCACCGCTCAACTCTTGCGCCGTGAAGCGGATTACCTTTTCGTTGACGTACCCGCCCGCATTTTCGTGTGTGCGGTATTCGAGATCGTCACCCAGCGCGGTATAACGGGCGGCGTGATGCATGTGGCGCGGATTGTCGCGGCGTAGCCGCTGATGCACCGCGTAACCATCCGGATTTTCAAGCGGCGAAACGGTGAAATGCGCGCCATGGCGCCCGGTAAGCTTGACTGCGGCACGCAAGGCCCCGACGATCCCGGTGGTTTCGTTCGGATGCTGCCCGCCGCTGATCATCACCGGAGCGTCGCTGCCGGCGATATAGCACGCCGAAACCGTGCGGCCCGACCGGGTATGGGCGGTAAAACCCTCCCCGCCGATCGCCGCCAGCTGTGCCGTCACCTGGGCTGCAGCCAGCGGTTCGCGAGCCATATCGATCGCCTGCGCGGCTCCGTCCAGGAAAGCGGTCGACAAGGCGCGGGTGGTTATGCTGAGCGTGATGGCGCCTTCGGCCTTCACGACTTCCGGTACGATCATTCCGGGCCGGAGGCTACGATCCCCAAGCGGACGGCCAGACTTCTTCTGGAAGAATTCGAGAAGCGAGAAATACAAGTCCTCGTGAAGCGCTTCACGCAGGCTGACAACCTCATCACCAATTGCAACCGGCTCGTCGTCGGCCGGATGGCCGATCGCGATGTTCAGTTCTTCAAAATAGGGCTCAACCTGGCCCCAGTCGTGGTCGGCGATCGCGGAGATGGCAGCCTCGAACACGGCCTCATAGTCCGTTTCCAGCCGTTCCCCAGTCGCTTCACCGGCGCGGCGCAACCAGCCGGTCGGCGAGAGACTGGTCTGCCCGGTGCGGTCCTGGTGAACCCTGTTCGGCGCGAGAACGGTAAAGGATTGCTCGGCGCCGGCGCCCGTCAGCACCACCTCATAGGAGAACCCGTTGTCGGTGCGTGGGACAAAAGTGATCTTTGCCTCGCCTACCAGCGCTGCCAGCGGATAGGTCTCAAGCCGGAAACGGTTCTCGGATGCTGCGACGTGGACCGGATAGCGAATCTCGATGGCCTCGACGCCTTTAATGTCTACCTCTTCGAGAAAGAAGGAGAGCAACGGTTTGTATGCGCAGCGGATGCGGGCCGTGATGCCCTTGTCGGCCAGCTTGCGTTCCGCCGCCGCGCGGCTCTCGCGGTCGTCGAAGGTCCACGCCTCGAAATGCTCGCCCGCGACGGCACCCGCCGACAACCGATCGAGTGTACGCTCGAAGGTTTTCTGGAGTATCACGTTCATCGGATTACCTCGAAGTTCTGCCAGTTGGGTCAAGACTGTCGCGCAGCCAGTCGCCGAGAAGGTTGAGGCCAAGCACCGTCAGGAGGATCGCCAGGCCCGGGAAGACGCTGACCCACCAGGCGGTCTGGAGATAGGTGCGGCCATCGGCCAGCATGCCACCCCAGCTCGGAATAGTGGGATCGACGCCGAGCCCGAGGAAGGTCAAGCTGCTTTCCAAAAGGATGTTGTTGGCGACGTTAAGGGTCATGAGAACAATGACCGGTCCGATCAGGTTCGGCAGCAGATGCTGAGAGATGATGCGCCAGTCCTTCACGCCGATGGCCCGGGCGGAAAGAATGAATTCCCGCTCGCGCAGCGTCAGGACCGAGCCGCGCACCACCCGGGCATATTGCACCCATTGCGAGACGATCAACAGGATGATGGTATTGGTCAGGCTGCCGCCAACGATGGCGATGAAGGTGATAGCAAGCAGAATGAACGGCATGGCGAGCTGCAGGTCGGCAAAGCGCATCACCAGCATATCCCAGAAGCCGCGGTAATAACCTGCGATCAGGCCCATCAGCACACCGAAGATTACCGCGCCGATCACCGACGTAAAGCCGACCAGCAGTGAAATCTTGCCGCCGGCAATCACCCGCGCCAGCACATCCCGGCCAAGCGGGTCCGTGCCCAAGGGGTAAGCCAAGGTGGTAAACGGCTTGGTGAGACGGGCGATCAGGTTGATCTTTTCGGCGCCGCCTGGAAACAGCACGTCGGACAACAGCACTGCAAGGCATATGATGAGCGTCAACGCGGCGCCGAGGATGAATTCAAGGCTGTAGAACCGCGACAGGCGGGAGGTATTGGTGGCCATTGGCGGTTACTCCGTACGAATGCGCGGATCAACGAGCCCGTAGGCAATGTCGACCAGGAGATTGACGCCGACGATCATCAGCGACAGGACGGTGATAACGGCTTGCAAGACGGGGTAGTCGCGGGCCGAGACCGCGTCGAAGGCAAGTGTTCCCATGCCCGGCCAGTTGAAGACACGCTCCACGACAACGATGCCGCCAAGAAGTCCGCCAAACTGCAGGCCGAAATAGGTGATGAGCGGAATGGCACAGTTGCGCAGCGCATGCTTGTAGAGCACCGTCGTTTCGCTCAGCCCCTTTGCGCGCGCCACCATGATATATTGCGACTGCAGGGTTTCCAGCATGGAGGTTCGCACCAGCCGGACATTGGTTGCCGTCAGGATAATGCCCATGGTCACCGCCGGCATGACATAACTCGTCCATCCGGACATGCCGCTTGGCGGCAGCCAGCCGAGCGTCACTGCAAACAAAAGGACCAGCATGGTGGCGAGCCAGAAGTTCGGGAAGGAAAGACCGATCAGCGAGAGGATACGGATCGCCTGATCGGCGCCTTTTCCTCTTGCCGTCGCAGCCTTGATGCCGAGCGGTATGGACAGCGCGATCGACACGAACATGGAGATGAACGCGAGCAAAAGCGTAGCCGGCAGCGCATTGCCGATCAGCATCGAAACAGAGGTTCCCCCGGTAAAGCTGCGCCCGAAATCAAGCGTCACCATTCCCTTGAGGAAATTGAGATATTGCATGATGAACGGCTGGTCGGTGCCCAGCGACGCACGGATGCGCATCAGGTCCTCTTCCGTCATGCTGCCACCACCCTGGAACATCATCAAAGCAGGATCGCCGGTCAGGCGGATGGCAAAAGAGACCACTAGCGTGAGGGCAAAGACGACGAAGATCGCCTGCAGCAATCGTTTGATAAGGAAACCGGCCACGTTCGTTATCCTTGAAGGTAAGAGAAAACGTGCCGCCCGCTAGCCGGGCGGCACAAAGCTCTTCAGATTACTCGATGGTGACGTCGGTCAGCTTCAGGCGGTTGTCCGAAGGAGCAACGAAGCCCTTCACCCGCTTGCTGATGCCGTAGATGGCGTTGCTGTTGTAGAGCGGCAGTTCCAGCGCCCGATCGGCGGCATAGCGGCCGACGTCCTTGAGGATCTTGTCCCGCTCCGCAGGGTCCGTCAGCGGGCGCTGCGATTCCAGCAGCTTGTCCAGCGTCTCGTCCCTGTCGTAGGGGTTCCACTTTTCACCGGAGTGATACATGGCATAGGCTGTGTTGTCGTAGTCGAACGTCCAGCCGCCCCATTTCTGCTGGAACATCGCGCCGGTCTTGCCCTGCGGAATGATGTCGTTGATCAAAACATTGGTCTCGTAAGGCTTGATGGTGGCAGTAATGCCGACCATCTGCAGATAACTTGCGACGACCTGGGCAACCTCGTTCATCGTCGAGTCATTGCCTCGGATATCGATCTGCAGGGTTGCGCCCGGCTTGATGCCAGCTTCGGCGAGAAGCGCCTTGGCACCTTCCGGATCATAGGCAACAGCCTTCAGGTCCGCATCGTAGCCGAAAGACAGCGCGCTCTGAAAGCTGACGATCTCGGAAGCCTGGCCAGCAAGGATCGACTGGACGATCGTTGCACGATCGACGGCCATGATGATCGCCTTGCGCACCTTGGGATCAGCAGTGATGCCGTCACGCGTGTTGAAGCGCAGCGCATCGACCGTCGGTCCCGGAACGCTGACGATAGCAAGGTTCGCATCGCCTTCGATCACCGGAATCATACCGATCGGAATGGTCGGCGGGATGACCAGATCGACACGGCCGGCCTGAAGCTCGGCAACAGCTGTCGCGGGCTCGGTGATGAAACGGTATTCCACTTCGGAGAGCTTCGGCGCCCCGCCCCAGTAATCCGGGTTGGCTGCAAGCTTGATATCGACCTTGGGTGCATAGGACACGAACTTGAACGCGCCTGTGCCGACAGGATTAAGGTTGAAATTATCCTCGCCCTTTTCCTGAATGTACTTCGGCGGAACGATCATTGCGCCATAACCGGCAAGCTTGGTCAGCAGCACCGGGTCGGGCGATTTCAGCTTCAAGTCGACGGTATAGTCGTCGATCACTTCAACACTTTCGATGGTGGTATAGTTGGAACGCTGCGGTCCCTTGGCACCTTCTTCCCCGAGCAGGCGTTCGAAGGTAAACTTCACCGCCTGGGCATTGAAGGCTTCGCCGTCATGGAACTTGACGTTCTGGCGCAGCTTGAAGCGGATACGCTTACCCTCGTCCAGCTCTTCCCAGGATTCAGCAAGGCCCGGCACGAGCTTGAGATCGGGGCCACGATAGGTCAGGCCGTCGAAGATATTGGTCGCGACGGCTGCCCACTGCACCAGGAAAGTGTCGATCGGATCCCAGCTGCCCGGGTCCTGCGGGCTGGAAATCGTCATTTTTCCGGCGGCTAGAGCCGGTCCGGCATAAAAAGCTGCACCCGACAAGGCAAGCGCCATGAAGGTTGCTGTCAGTCCCCGTTTGATTGTTTGCATGTCGCTGTTCCTCTCCAGTTGCTTGCATTTTGGCAGGTATCAGGCCACTCTTGCGACGAAGTGGCCGGGATCGATTTCCTCGTGACCGAGAATGGCCGGTTCATCGCCGACGCGGTGAACCGGATTGGGTATGTCGCCGGTGATGAGGGTGCTTTTACGCTCCCTGTTCGGATCCGCGACGGGAACGGCCGAGAGAAGGCGGCGGGTATAATCGTGCCGCGGCGTCTCGAACACCTGCTGGCGGCTGCCCATCTCCATGATCTGGCCCAGATAAAGCACTGCAACCCGATGGCTGATTTCCTCGACCACCGCCATATCGTGACTGATGAAGAGATAAGCCAGACCGCGCTCGGCCTGCAGATCCATAAACAGGTTGATGATCTGCGCCTGGATCGACACGTCGAGCGCCGACAGCGCCTCGTCGGCAATGATCAGCTTTGGCTCGGAGGCGAGCGCGCGCGCGATGCAGACGCGCTGGCGCTGCCCGCCGGAAAATTCGTGCGGATAACGATCCGCATGGGCCGATGTCAGCCCAACGCGTTCTAGCAGTTCCTCGACACGCCGGCGCACGGCTTTCGTGCCCCGGATCAGGCCATGTGTATTGATCGGCTCGGCAATCGAGAAACCAACGGTCTTGCGTGGATCGAGCGAGGCGAAGGGATCCTGGAAGATGTATTGGACGTCCTGGCGCAGGCGGAAACGCTCGGCCGCCGACATCGCAGAGAAGCGCTTGCCGTTGAACGCGATATCGCCGGTCATCGCCGTCTGCAACTGCTGGATCGTGCGGCCGATGGTCGACTTTCCGGAACCGGATTCGCCGACGAGCGCCAGCGTCTCGCCGGGATAGATATCGAAGCCAACCTTCGAAACAGCACTAAGGCGATGGGTTGCCTTGCCGAAGAGGGACTTGCGGATATCGAAGCTGACGGAAAGGTCCTTGACCGAAAGCAGCGGCTTTTCGTCATAACGGGCAGTATCCTGCACGCGCTCTTCGCCGACAACCACCGGCGCGCCATCGCGTAGCACGGTAACCGGCATGCGTTTGGGGAAGGCCTCCCCGGTCATGCTGCCCAGGCGCGGTACAGCCGCCAGGAGCGTGCGGGTATAGGGGTGCTGTGGATTGGCGAAAATATCGCGAACCGGACCTTCCTCGACCTTCTTGCCCTTCCACATGACGACGACATCATCTGCCATCTCCGCAACAACACCCATGTCATGCGTGATGAAAATCATACCCATGCCGAGTTCCTGCTGCAGATCCCGCATGATGTGGAGGATCTGCGCCTGGATTGTGACGTCGAGCGCGGTCGTTGGCTCGTCAGCGATCAGCAGTTTTGGCCGACAGGCCAGCGCCATCGCGATCATCACGCGCTGGCGCATGCCGCCTGAAAGCTGATGCGGGTAACGCTTCAAAAGCTGTTCGGAATCAGGCAGGCGAACCATATCCAGAAGCCGCCGCGCCTCTGCCATCGCTGTGGTTTTCGTCATGGCTTCGTGCAACAGCAGGACTTCGCAGATCTGCTCGCCGATTGTGAAGACCGGGTTCAGCGAGGTCATCGGCTCCTGGAAGATCATGGCGATCTCCTTGCCGCGAATGCGCCGCATCGCCTTCTGGGACGTTTGGAGCAGGTCCTTGTCTCCAAACAGGATGCGACCTGAGGAGAACGTCGCCCCCATCATGTCTGCAAGCCGCATGACTGCCAGCGACGTAACGGACTTTCCCGAACCGGATTCGCCGACGACCGCCACGGTCTTGCCGGGCGCGAGGGAGAAAGAAAGATCTTCCACCACACGATTCACGCCAAAATTGACCGTAAGGTCTTCGACCGAAATCAGCATTTTGCGATCAGGCATCGGCATCGTCATGTCAGGGCCTCCGGCCGCTCTTGCGCCATAGGGGTGAATGAAGCGGCAGGCTGCCGTGGTGAAACGCGCATGATGACAGCACCCGCAAGCTGTACAGAACCAGCTCCCGACACACCCCCAAGACGTGCGGTGAACGCTACTGAATGTGAACAATCATGTCCAGAGTGTTGAGCAATAAAACGAGATTGCCCTACAATTGTATCAACGGTGTTGATTGATCAAGATTGCGCAAAGTGTGTTGATTGTGGAATGGCCCATTATCCGCTGTTCTGAGGGATGAGAAGCCAGGGCATGACGGTTTCGATTTTGGACATCGACGCGGCGTTGGTGCACCGCTCAGCGACGGGTCATCATTCGGTCTTTGATGCGTTACTTATTTCGTTGCTGCCGTCGGTGCCTCGCAACGAATGGATTTCGAGCGTCCGCAGGCGAGCATTCG
>NZ_JAFCXE010000020.1:0-129975 GCF_049897905.1 Pararhizobium sp. PWRC1-1
AAAGCGTACCTCCTTCGCCGTCGTTGTCCGCACGCAGCAGGAAGAGAACATATTTGAAGGTGACGATGATCGTCAGTGTCCAGACCATCAGGGATATCAAACCGACGACCTCCTGCTGAGTGATGCCGTCGCGCGCGAAAGGCCGCAAGGCTTCCCGAAAGGCGTATAGAGGGCTGGTGCCGATGTCTCCGTAGACAACGCCGATCGAGCCCAGAAGCAGGACGAGGAACTTTCGTGTTTCTGAAGCATCGGTGGTCGGGGCTGTGGATACAGTCATCGTTTCATGGCCCTTCTCGGCGCTACCAGTTGTTGTCCTGTATATGGTCCAGTGCGACAAGTCCGGCAAATTGAATGTGATACATGCGTTTACTGTTAATGGCATCGTGCGCCTGTGCTTGATCTATTGATCGCTCAATCATCGCGCCTACTTCACGGCGAGGTACCAACAGCAGGAAACACCAGATGATTGACCAACTTGCCGCTATCGGCCTGACATTCAATGTCGTTCCCCATCTTGGAGCGCTCGTCGCAGCCTATCTTCTGGCGCTTCCAATCGGATGGGACCGAGAAAAGAGCGAACGGAGCGCGGGGTTGCGTACGTTCCCGCTTGTCGCCATTGCCAGTTGTGGCTTCATCCAGGCCACCGAGAACCTGACCGCGGGCAATCCGGAAGCGACGGCCCGGATCGTCGAGGGGTTGATCACGGGCATGGGCTTTATCGGGGGCGGCGCGATCCTTGTCGTGAAAGCCAGCGTGCGGGGTACCGCCACCGCGGCAAGCCTCTGGGCCACCGGCGCGATCGGTACTGCCGTCGGCCTGGGAGCTTACGACATCGCCGTAGTGCTTTCGATCATGACGTTCCTCACACTCCGTCTCAACGCCAACCTGAAATCGGACGGGCCAGAGAACAAACCCGATTAGAATACGCCCCTGGCATCGATCCAATCGAAAGGCAGCAAGCCGGCGCGTCCGCGGTCCAACTATGCCCACCATGATCGCGGGGTTGGTGAGCGTATTGATTGTGGGCGTCGCGGTCGGAATGACCGCGCGCCTGTCGGCTGGACGCAAATAAGCGGACGCCTAGCCGATAAAAACCGCACTGTCGTGCCACGCTTGCTCTCAAACAAAGGCGCAGCAGGTGTCAGCTCTGCGGCTCCCGAATGTACTCTTGCCGTGCTTAAAACTGCCACGCTTGGCGACCCCGTCAATTTCTCGGACGTAATGCGAGCAGGTCGGTCTCCTCGGCGGACACAGTCTTCTCATGGCCGATATGGGAAAACTATCTTTGTCGCAGATACGGGAATCGAAGGCGAACAGCGCGCCGACTGGATCAAATATGTTTATGCGGAGGTCAAGGCCATCACGGACGTCGGCGTACCTCTGAAGGGTGTGTGACTTTATCCGATCGTCAATTATCTCGGCTGGATGAAGAGCGGCATTGCGAGAATGGTCTGCTCTTGGGGCATAGTTCGGGGAACGGGCGCTCCGAGTACGCGCCGTGGTGACGGACAGCCGACCCGACATGGGTGAGAACGCAAAAGTAGACCTTTAGCTTCACCGAGTTGTCGAATAAGATGGATTGTTCAACCTCGGTTGAGCATCTCAAGCAGTTGTTGCTCGTTCTTCAACCCGAACTGATACCAGCTGACAAGTTCGGCGGCGGCCTCGGCAGCCTCCGAACCATAAATGTCATGATCAGTTTCCAAACACCATTTATCGAGCACCTTTCGCAAAAGCGACAGTCCTGTGCTGTCAATGGCCTCGGTTTGAAACGCGAAAATGTTGGTCACGGCACGCCTCAACGGATGGATGAAGAGGATATGCTTTTGTGACCACGCTTGCCCGCAAAAATCTCATCACTGAAATTGCGCGCTACGTGGCCTACCAATATTGTGGTGGTGAATGCCGCCATACGCAATTCAATCCGATATTCAGACAGCGATATTACGCGACCAAAGGCGGGGTCGGCCGGGGCCGTGGGCGCACCAGCGGCCTCGCGGAGCTTTTCAGCAGGACGGGTTCGGAGACGCTTAGAGCCGATTGCACCGCTTCATTTAGACCAAGGGAGACAAAGTCTGCGTTGATATCCGCTGGCGCTATTTGCGCCGAGCGTTCTCCGTCTGCCATCGGCACGACGATGCCGACGCGCAAAGAGGGTTTTTTGCGCTTCAAGCGCCGAACAATCTGGCGCGCATGGGATTTTGAATTTCCATTCAGAAACGCGACTACAACCGTATCGAACCCGCTGGTTTCTATCGGGTTGGAACTCCGCACGTCTGTGACGGTGTGGTCGGCCGTGACCACGTCGGCTCCTTGTACTGCCAGTATTTGTGCAAGCATAGCCGCGGCGGCATCGTCCATCGCTCCCCTCCCGCCAAGACATATAATTGACCGTCCCGTTCCGTCGGGTAGGTCCAGTCCTTCGACCGCCTGGGGTGTCTCAGCCTGTTTTTGTTGAGGTTCCTCCTCATTTTCCTCCTCTTCGGCTATGTCGGCGAGGTTACCGATCAGCGTCTGCATACTAGCAGCAACGAGTGCGATCTGGGTCTCCGACATCACACCGCGCTGGCGGTCTATTTCCCCGAGGACCAGCGCCGGAAGACCGACTTTCTCATAGTAGTCGATCAGGTATTCCTCCTCGAGAAATTCTTCGGCGTTGTCGGTGGCTTCGCTCGGGTCGCCGGCAAGCAGGCGCTGATAGAGTTTCTCCTGAGGCTGGAGGACGGGTTCGTTCCCGAGGAGAACATCGAGAAAGCTGAATTGCGGAACGTACCTGCCAAGGACGACAAGGCACACAGTAAGCGGTGTCGAGAGCATCAGCCCGAGTGGGCCCCACAACCAGGACCAGAAGATAGCCGAGATGATGATAGCCAGCGGCGAGAGACCCGTGTGACTACCATAGAGCCAAGGCTCGATCACGTTGTTGCTGATCAGCTCTATGGTTATGAACAGCGCTGCAACCCACGCGACCAGTGACCAGCCAGGCGAGATGGCCAATGCGAGAAACAACGGCAGGATCATCCCGATGACGGGACCGATATAGGGGACGAACCGCAACACGAGCGTCAACAATCCCCACAGGATCGCATTCGGAATGCCAAGCAACCATAGACCGATGGTGATGGGGACCGCATAAAGGGCGTTCACGACCAATTGCATCAGAAGGTATTTGCCGACCCTCGTTCCCGCGTCCTGGAGAGCCGCCGTCGTTCGGTGGAGATCACCTAGACCGACCAGTCGTATGAACCGATCTCGCAAGTCCTCTCGCTCAAGCAACATGAATATCACCAGGACGATGACGAGACCCGCAGTCGCGAACGGGCGGATAAGCGGAACGATGACATTCACTAGCGTTTCGATCGGCTTCGAGCGCGTGACGATTTCGACAGGCATGGGTTCGGGGCTGGTCGTTTCCGATGACGCTTCATTTCGACTTTCAGCGGCGCGGGTCTGCATCTCGGTTCCGACCCGCTCGACGATTTTGCTCAGGTGTTCGAGTACCCCATTGCCTGATCCCGCCTGACTGAGAGCGTGCACCTTCTCAACGATGTTGCGCTGATAGGTCGGAATATTCTCCGCCAGGGTGGCAACTTGCCCCGCGACCACGAAACTGAACGCGGTAATCACAACGAACGCGGACGCGACCGTCAGGACGACCGCCGCGATTTTTGGGACATATCGCTTTCTGAGGAAAGACACGATCGGCGCGAGCGTGAAGGTCAGGAGAAGCGACAGAGCCAGCGGCACAAATATTTCCTGGCCGAGACGCAGGATGACCGCAACCCCAATCAGGATGAGGATCATTCGTCCTGACAGGGCAGTGTTCGCTAAGGTGCCCTGACTTGGTACAGCGCTTCCGATATCTGTTGTCCTTGATGATTCCGCGCTCAAAGCCGATCCTCACTGAAAGTCGTGTCGCCAAAAATCCGGCGTAGACAATCATAGATAAACCAGCGATGGCGTTTATCGAGACGGGAGCTAAAATATACCTTTTGGTGCCTGCTACCAATCAGCGCAAGGAGAACCACTCGTCATAGGGTGTATTTTTTACGAGATGTCGGTTGTAGTCCGGCGCGCCATCATCCCACGAAACAGACCCCCGCTCTCCCAGAGCGATTTTCGCCTCATCGACGCGGTTGGGTGCGGCAGCCATCGCCTCTGGGTCGCCATTGGCCTCCCGAACACTTCTCCGGAGTGGACATCAGTTCTCTAACGAAGCTCGTTCGCGTGGGTTCGTCAAGGCCGGGGTTTTTTGGTGCAAAAGGCGTTCACGCATGATGAAGTACTTTCCGTAAGATGTATTGGGATAAGCACCCTTCGGCTGGTAAGCCAATCCTACCTGGATAAGAGGTCTACGGTTTGACTTGGATGGCCACCAAGGCCGCCTACGGCAGTGTAACGGGGGGCACCATCATTTGCCCTCGGGGCGCTGCAGTGCCTTCACTTCCTTCCATGGAGCGGTCATCCGGGTTTCGCACTCCTCCCGGTGGTCAGCAAGACAGGCATTGGTCCAACGCGTGGCGAAGAGGATTGTTCGATGTCGAATTTCCCATTACGCGTTTCGTGGCAAACTATTTCTCAATAAACGTGCGCCGGGTCGAACATTTGACATCTTCCCGGAGGTGGCTGGCAACTTACGACGAACGCGGCGACCCAAGTTGCGATGAAGCGCGTCGGCCGGTGGCCCACGGCGCGAAATCTCCTGACAGGACTGCTTACAAAGCTTGTTACAACCCCTACATATCCTTTTGTCCCCATCGTTAGATCCGAGCCCGATGCTGCTTTCTCTGCGAAACGTCAGAAAATCCTACACCACGGCCGAGGGGCGCCTCGAGATCCTGAAGGGTATTGATTTCGATCTTGCCGCCGGAGAAAGCGTCGCGCTGACTGGAGAGTCGGGCAGCGGAAAGAGCACGCTGCTTCACCTTGCCGGCGGACTCGATCACGCCGATGCCGGCGAGATCGTTTCCAGTGGTCATGTCCTCGCCGGACTTGATGACCGAGGACGGGCGGGGTACCGGCGCACCGCCGTCGGACTGGTGTTTCAGCAATTCAACCTCATACCGTCGCTCGATGTGGGTGCCAACATTTCCTTCCACGCAAAACTCGCCGGCCGGCATGATCCTGCATGGGAACAGGAGCTCGTGGAACTGCTGGGTATCGAAACGCTCCTTGCCCGCTACCCCGAGCAGCTTTCCGGAGGGCAACAACAGAGGGTCGCGATCGGCAGGACACTGGCGGCAAAGCCGCCGCTGGTTCTCGCTGACGAGCCGACCGGAAATCTCGACGAGGCGACCGGGGATGCCGTGCTCGCCGTCATGCTGTCGCTGACGAAAAGCGCTGGGGCAGCGTTGCTGCTGGTGACGCACTCCATCAGGCTGGCGCAAATGCTGGACCGCCGTGTTCATCTGCACGGTGGAAAGATCGCATGATACTCTCAACTGCCGCGATGGCACTCCTCTCGCATTGGCGCTGCCGACCGCTGCAGCTTGCCACCCTCTTGCTCGGACTGTCGCTGGCAACCGCGCTATGGTCAGGTGTCCAGGCGATCAATGCCGAGGCGCGGGCGAGCTATGCGCGGGCAGCCTCGATTCTTGACCAGAACGAGCTGACGCAACTCCTGCCGCGAAACGGCCAGTCCATTTCAAAAGGCACCTATCCCAGGCTGAGAAGGGCGGGGTGGGATGTATCACCTGTGATCGAGGGCGATCGCCGTTTCGGAAATGTCCGCGTCCGAATTATAGGAATAGATCCACTGACCATGCCGGCGGGGACAGGCGGCATCAAAGTGGGAAAAACAGGCGATCTCGCCGCCTTCCTGTCCGAGCCGGGCGTGATGATGGTCTCGCAGGCGACCGCCAACAAGCTTAAGGGGCACACGGAAATCCGGCTGGAGATTTCGCCGGACATGCCAGATGGTGCCGGCTTCGTCGATATCGGTGTCGCCGATCGCATCCTGCAGAGGAGGGGCGAACTGACCCGGTTCATTGTAGCTCCCGAACAACGCACAGATCTGCCCTCGCTCGACAAACTCGCACCCGAAATCATGATCAAGCCGCCCGGCGACCGGCCAGACGTCTCCCGGCTCACCGACAGCTTCCATCTCAATCTCACGGCGTTCGGGTTCCTCGCCTTTGCCGTTGGCCTCTTCATCGTCTATGCCACCATCGGCCTCGCCTTCGAGCAGCGCAGGGCGACTTTCCGGACGCTACGCGCTCTCGGCCTTTCTCTGTCCACGCTGACCTTGCTCCTGATGGCCGAACTGCTTCTTCTGGCATTTCTTGCCGGGCTTCTCGGGGTGGCAATCGGCTATTTCGTTGCTTCTCTTCTATTGCCGGGAGTGGCTGCAACCTTGCAAGGCCTCTACGGGACAAGTGTCCCGGGGACACTAACCTTGCGGCCGGAATGGTGGGCGACAGGGCTCGCGATCGCAGTCGCGGGCACGATCGTCTCGTCGGCACAGAGCCTGTGGCGGGTCCGTCGGATGCCGCTTTTGACTGCGGCACAGCCGCGCGCCTGGGCGCGCGCGACGGCAGTTGGAATGCGGCTGCAAAGCCTATCCGGTCTGCTGCTACTGATAGCGTCGATCGCCCTCGCGATGTTCGCGCAGGGGCTCGCAGCCGGTTTCGCGGTGCTGGGCTGCTTGCTTCTGGGAGCTGCTCTTCTACTGCCGGCCGTACTCTCAGCCGGCTTGTGGCTGTTGCAAAGGCGCTCGTCGGGCGCGCTCACGACCTGGTTCTGGGCCGATACCCGGCAGCAGCTGCCGGGGCTGAGCCTTGCCCTGATGGCATTGCTGCTTGCCCTGTCTGCCAATGTCGGTGTGGGCACGATGGTCTCAAGCTTTCGTCTGACCTTTATCGGCTGGCTCGACCAGAGGCTTGCGGCCGAACTCTATGTCACCGCGCGGGACGAGGAAGAAGCCTCCCGGCTGCGGGCCTGGCTCCCAAGCCATTCCCTGTCGGTGCTGCCGATCTGGAGCGTGGACGGCGAAGTCCTCGGCGATAACCTGCAAATCTTTGGTGCAGCGGCCAGCGATCCGACCTACCGGGACAACTGGCCGTTGCTCGCAGGCACCGCCGATGTCTGGGATCGCGTCGCGCTGGGGCAGGGCGCGCTCGTCAACGAGCAGCTCTGGCGCCGGAAAGGACTGATCATCGGCGACGGTCTCGCGTTGCCCGGAGGATGGGTAATCCCGGTGGTTGGCGTGTATTCCGATTACGGCAATCCGAAGGGGCAGGTCATCGTCGGCATCGATGCGCTGACGGACCACTTCCCAGACGTTCCTAGGCTCAGATATGGTATCCGCGTTGCGCCAGCCGACGCGCCGGCGTTGAGGGAGCAGTTGACATTGAAGTTCGGTCTTCCCGTTGACAACGTTATCGATCAGGCGACCTTGAAACGGCAATCCCGCGCCGTCTTCGACCAGACCTTCGCGGTGACCGCTGCGCTTAACGTCTTCACGCTCGGCGTTGCAGGATTTGCAATGTTCTCCAGCCTGTTGACCCTGTCGGGTATCCGGTTGCCGCAGCTCGCACCCGTCTGGGCAATGGGGGTAAGGCGACGTGATCTTGCCCTGCTGGACGTATTGCGCACCCTGGCGCTGTGGCTGGCGACGTTCGTCGCCGCGGTTCCCGTCGGCCTGGCGCTGGCCTGGGTGCTCTTGTCAATCGTCAATGTCGAGGCCTTCGGCTGGCGCCTACCAATGCAGATATTCCCAGCGGACTGGCTCATCCTCGGGCTTGTGGCGCTCGTCGCCGCGCTCGTTTCGGTCGTCATTCCCCTCAGGAGCCTGGCAACGATCGGCCCGGCGGAACTGCTCAGAGTATTTGCTAATGAACGCTAGACAAGTTTCGGCCGCCGCTCTTGGTGTTGCTGTAATGCTGCTCAATCCCGGATATGCCATCCCGCAAGGTTTCGCCGGTCTGGGCAAAACCGCAGAAGGCTTTGCCATTCCCCGGCCAGGCCTGCAATTCAGCTTTCCCACTGACCACGGATCCCACCCCGAATTCCGCATCGAGTGGTGGTACGCAACGGCAAATCTTCAAGGTCAGGATGGCACGAAATATGGCGTGCAATGGACGCTCTTTCGCTCGGCCCTTGCGCCGAAAACCGCAAATGGATGGTCCGATCCACAGATCTGGTTGGGTCATGCCGCCATTACCACCAAGGACCAGCATTTCGTCTCGGAAAAACTTGGGCGCGGAGGCGTCGGTCAGGCTGGTGTCGTGGCGCAACCTTTCTTGGCCTGGATCGATGATTGGGAGATGAAGGCCCTGCCAAAACCGGAAGGCGATCAGCTTGACAAGGTCAGCCTCCAAGCGAGCGGGAAGGATTTTCGTTATGCGCTGGACCTGTCGGCCACGGGGCCTTTGGTGCTGCAGGGCGACCGGGGATACTCGGTAAAATCCGCCGAAGGACAGGCTAGCTACTACTATTCTCAGCCTTTTTACGATGTCTCGGGATCCCTCGATATGGCCGGAAAAACCGTTCCCGTCACGGGCAAAGCCTGGCTCGACCGGGAATGGTCATCGCAGCCCCTGGCCGCGGACCAAACCGGATGGGACTGGTTTTCCCTGCATCTGGACTCGGGCGAAAAAGTCATGGCCTTTCGGCTGCGCGATGGCAGTGGCGGCTATACGTCGGCAAACTGGATCGCCCGCGACGGAACGCCGACAGTCCTGCCACCCGGTTCGCTGGAGATTTCGCCGGTCCGTTTGGCGCGCGTCGAAAACCGGGACGTGCCGGTCGCGTGGCGCGTCCGGATCCCCAAGCGAGGCTTTGACGTGACCACCAGCCCATTAAATGACCAGGCCTGGATGAAAACCACGACACCTTACTGGGAAGGACCGATCATATTCGAGGGGAGTGCGAAAGGGCAGGGCTATCTGGAAATGACCGGATATGAGTGACGTTCCGAGGAATCGCCCTTGATCTGCAAATTGCTGTTGGGAGTTGGTTAACTGTAAAAAATTGAAAGCGCGATCCGCCGCTGGCATCTTCGAGAACATCTACGCATTCGCGAGATTGGCGTTCGGAAAGACCTGTCGCGGAATACCATCCGCAACTATCTGCGCCTGGATGGCGTGGAGCGAAGGTCAAGGTTGCCTGCCCGGCCGGGCGAGCTTGATCCGTTTGTAGCCCGGTTGTCGGCCTGGCTGAAGACGGAGGCCTCCACGCGCTGCCGTCGGCGGAAAAGACCGGGTGCGGCTCATCGACGACGAGGTCAACGCCGCGGGCGACCGGCACCGCGGCGTTGACGTCTCCGCCTCCATCAATCAATGTGCGAGCATGTGGTCTGTACCGACCGGATGCGGGGACGCTCCCGTCGGCGGCGCTGACGCGCCAGACGATGTTGCCGGCGTCGTCCGCTACCAAAGGGCTCCAGTTCCGTCGACGCCGACGCCAACGGGACGGTCGCGAGCCTGGTCTCCCTTGATAAAATCGGTCACCACATCCTGCCCTTTGCCGGAGGTGCGACTGGTTTCGAACGGGATGAAGACTACCTTAGATCCATTGAACGCACTGCGGTTCCAGCTGCCGTGCTCGCCGACGAAGGCGCCGTTGTTGAACGGCGCGGGCGAAGCGGAGTTTAAGGAAAACGTAAGGCCAAGCGCCGCCCCATGGCATAGTCAGGCTTTGTCGCCTTCTCCAACATATCCTGGCGTAGCGGATGGACCCGCGCATTGACATGGATGCATAATAGCTACCACGCGGGAGTGACCTATATTCGAATAGGAAAGGTCGAGGTACTGAAATGAAGGCGATACTTGCCGAAGGCGAGACATGCTGGCGCGTTGAACATGCCGACAGGGCGGCTGTCATTGTCGATGCCGCCGGATTCTTCAAGCATGCGCGTAGCGCGATGCTGAAGGCAGAACGCTCCATCTTCATGGTTGGCTGGGATTTCGACACCCGGATCGACCTAATTCCGGGAGATGCGAAGGACGACGCGCCTGAAAAGCTCGGCGACTTCCTAAACTGGCTTTCAAAGCGTCGCGATGAAATCGACATCCGTATTCTCAAATGGGACATCGGGTTGGTCAACTCGGTGACCCGCGGCGAGACGCCATTCTACATCTTGAGTTGGATGTTTTCCAATCGCATCCAACTCAAGCTAGACGGCGCGCATCCCTCTATGTCGGCCCATCACATGAAACTTTTGGTAATCGACGACCGAGTCGCGTTCTGCGGCGGGATAGACATGACAGTCGGACGATGGGACACGCGCGACCATCTGGAAAAGGACAAGCGACGGCGCTCGCCAATGGGGTTCGAACAGGGGCCGTGGCACGACGCGACGACTTGCGTATCGGGTCCGGCCGCCGCAGCTCTCGGTGAGCTGGCGAGGACCAGATGGGAGCTGGCGACTGGCGAGAAGCTTGAACCCGTCGACGCTCCGTCTGATCCGTGGCCGGCCGGGTTGGAGGTCGATTTCCACGATATCGAGATGGGCATAGCGCGGACGCAGCCGGAATATGAACAACAACACCAGTCTGGTGAAATCCAAGCGGCAAAACTTGCCATAATCAAAACCGCCCGAAAATGGGTCTACATCGAAAGTCAATATTTTGCATCAAGGGTGATCGCGGAAGCGATCGCCGAAAGGTTGGCTGAAGCGGATGGACCCGAGGTCGTGGTGATCAATCCCGAGGGGGCGGAAGGGTGGCTCGAGGCCAAGTTCATGGACTCGGCGCGCATCAGGCTCATGAAGCTTGTTCGTGACGCCGACCGGCATCGGCGCTTCAGGATCCTGTATCCAGTCAATGACGCGCGAACATCGATCTACGTGCATGCCAAGATTATGATTGGCGACGACCGTGTTCTCAAACTGGGTTCGGCAAATCTAAACAACCGCTCGATGGGGTACGACACGGAGTGCGATATCATCATTGAATCGCGTGAAGACGGGGACGCCATCTCCCAGAGGATTCTCGCCCTTCGAAACGGGCTCGTCGCCGAACACCTCGGACGTGAACCATCTGAGGTCGAAGGAGAGATAGAAGAACACGGCTCGCTGATCAAGGCAATTGAAGCTCTCAACCGGACGGACGGGCGCGGGTTGGTGGAAGTGCCGATGCGGGAGCTTACGCCTGACGAAGAAATGCTGGCGGAGTCCGGTATCGCCGATCCTGAGCGACCGACGGGAGTAGCGAACCGGATGTCGGGATACCTCCGTCGCCGCCGTTACACACATGCATGAGATTTTTTCACCGAAACGTGCGCTCACCGCTGCCCCAAATAGGCTGGATGCCATAATGTGCTCCTCAGCGAGTGCGTTGATGCAGCCTCACTGTCTTATGTTCTTTTTCAAGCGACGCCGAGCGGCTGGAGTGCTTTGACGAAGAATGTTTTGCTCGCGGAATAGTCGCTCCCTCCGAACTTGACGTGGTCTCTCCGATAAGTCCGCCCACTTCGACGATGTAGGACTTTAGTCTGCGACAGATCCCGCAAAAGTCTAGGGTGTGGGTGGAGGCCCCAATTGTGGGAACCTTTCAATTCCGCGTGTGTTTCGGTGTCGAGTATCAACCAACGATCCCGCAAGGAGAACCCAATGCAGAAACTTCTCGTCGCAACCGCAGCCATCGTCCTTTCCGCCACCTCGGTATTCGCGCAGGAATCAAAACCTGCTGCAAACCCCGACGGGGACACTCCGGCGGTGGCAACACCGTCCGAGCAGAATGCCACCGCACCCGTCGAAGGTGCGAACAGCTTCACCGAAGATCAAGCTAAGGAGCGCATTGTTGAAGCCGGCTATGCGGACGTCACCGAGCTGAAGCTTGACGACAAGGGCGTGTGGCAGGGCAAGGCTACCAAGGGCGGCAAATCCGTGATGGTGTCGATGGACTACCAGGGCAACATCGTCGCCAAATAAGCGACAAAAACGACAAGGAGAACACCATGACGAAGACGGTAACAGGGCTTTTTGACCATTATTCCGATGCTAGCGCCGCAGTTGAGCAGCTTAAGACAACGGGTGTTTCCGATAGCGACATCAGCATTGTCTCCAACAATTCGGACGGTCGCTATAAGGATAACGATAATGATGTCGCAGAAGACGCGGGCGCGGGCGCTGGCATCGGTGCGGCCGTCGGCGGCGTCGGCGGGCTGCTGACTGGCCTTGGCATCATGGCGATCCCAGGCGTCGGCCCGGTAGTGGCCGCGGGCTGGCTTGCAGCAACTGCCGTGGGTGCAGTTACAGGAGCGGTTGTCGGTGGTGCGGCTGGCGGCATCGTTGGAGCCCTGACAGAATCCGGCGTCGATGAACGCGATGCGCATGTCTATGCCGAAGGCATTCGCCGAGGAGGCACCTTGGTAACTGCAAGGGTGCCGGATGCCCAGGCAACCGGAGCCCAAGCCATTCTTCAGCGCTCTAACTGGGTCGATCTTCCGACGAGGCGGGCAGCTTACGAGGGCGAAGGCTGGAGTTCATTCGATGAAAAGGCCGACCCTTACTCCCAGTCCGCAATTGACGCCGAGCGTGCGCGTTACGCAGGCCGAGCATCGTCGGTGTAACGGTTAAAAAGTAACGACGAAAACGGGGTCTTCGAAAGGCCCCGTTTTTTTGGCCGAAAACTTCGTGCGTTCCTTCCAAAGAAAGCACATGCCGCATTGTGGAGTCTAGTGCCTGCATCGCGTCGCCTGCGACGCGGAGATCACGCGATCTCCGGCGAGCTGCTTCCATTGCTCGGACGTGTGGGCTGAAGGTCGATCTCTCGACCGACAACCTCTTCCGAAAGAGGTCGGAGACTTAGGCGAACATGGGCTCACTCGGGCTCCCAGGCCAGGCCGATTAACAGCACGCCAACGGCCGTTCTCGCCTCATCCGCAGCGGTGTAGAATCTGACAGTGACTAGATCAACCCTCGTGATAATTTTTGTAGCGGAGCCAGTAATCCAGTGCCATGAGGTTACGGTATCGCTAAACTAGCGTGCTCTGCGCGAAAGAGGCAGAGTGAGAAGCCCGGAGGAGACTGCAACTTGACGACGTCCGCGACCACACAACAGCTCGATCGCCGCCATATCCTCAACGCCTTACGCGCTTTTCGACGCGGCGATTTCTCAGTACGGCTGGATGGTGAATTCGAGGGGCTCGACTTCGAGATCGCCCAGAGCTTCAACGAGATTGTTGAGCTCAATGAAGCACTGACTGACGAGTTCGCACGGCTGGGCCGCGTGGTGGGTAAGGACGGCCGCATCGGCGAGCGCGGCCATGTGCGCAACGCAACGGGTAGCTGGGACGCCAGCGTGCGCTCCGTCAACGAGCTGATCGAGGACATGGTGCAGCCGACCGCTGAAGTGGCGCGCGTGATCGGTGCCGTGGCCAAGGGCGATCTCAGCCAATCTATGATGGAAGAGATCGACGGACGGCCGTTGCGCGGCGAGTTCCTGCGCATCGGCAAAGTGGTCAATACCATGGTCGATCAGCTCAATTCCTTTGCGTCGGAAGTGACGCGCGTCGCTCGCGAAGTGGGCACTGAGGGCAAACTTGGCGGGCAAGCACAGGTCAAGGGCGTTGCCGGCACCTGGAAGGACCTTACCGACAATGTGAACTCGATGGCGCAGAACCTGACGAGCCAAGTGCGCAACATCGCCGAAGTGACGACCGCCGTGGCGAATGGTGACCTCAGCCGCAAGATCACTGTGGAAGTGAAGGGCGAGGTGCTCGAGCTCAAGAACACTATTAACACCATGGTCGACCAGCTCAATGCGTTTGCTTCGGAAGTCACCCGCGTGGCCCGCGAAGTGGGCACCGAAGGAAAGCTGGGCGGGCAGGCACGCGTAGAAGGCGTGGGCGGAACCTGGAAGGATCTTACCGACAACGTGAACCTCATGGCCGACAATCTGACCGGCCAAGTGCGCAACATCGCCGAAGTGACCACCGCCGTGGCCTCGGGTGACTTGAGCAAGAAAATCACCGTTGACGTGAAAGGCGAAATCCTGGAGCTCAAAAACACCATCAATACGATGGTGGATCAGCTCAACTCCTTCGCCTCGGAAGTGACGCGCGTGGCTCGCGAAGTCGGTACAGAGGGCAAGCTCGGCGGGCAGGCGCAGGTGCGTGGTGTCGGCGGCACCTGGAAGGACCTGACTGACAACGTGAACCTGATGGCGGCGAACCTCACCGGCCAGGTGCGCAACATCGCGGAAGTGACTACCGCCGTGGCGTCCGGTGACTTGAGCAAGAAAATCACTGTCGACGTGAAGGGCGAAATCCTTGAGCTTAAATCCACCATCAACACGATGGTGGACCAGCTCAACTCGTTCGCGGGCGAAGTGACGCGCGTGGCCCGCGAGGTGGGTACGGAAGGCAAGCTGGGTGGTCAGGCCGATGTGAAGGGGGTGGGCGGCACCTGGAAGGATTTGACCGACAACGTAAACCTGATGGCGGCAAACCTCACCGGTCAGGTCCGCAACATCGCTGAGGTAACCACCGCCGTGGCGCGCGGGGACCTTAGCAAGAAGATTACTGTGGACGTGAAGGGTGAAATCCTCGAGCTCAAGGATACCATTAACACCATGGTTGACCAGCTCAACTCCTTCGCGTCCGAAGTAACGCGTGTGGCCCGCGAGGTAGGCACCGAGGGCAAGCTGGGTGGCCAAGCGCATGTGGAGGGTGTGGCTGGTACCTGGAAGGATTTGACCGATAATGTGAACTCGATGGCGCAGAACCTGACCGGTCAGGTGCGAAACATTGCCGAGGTGACCACCGCCGTGGCTTCCGGCGATTTGAGCAAGAAGATCACCGTGGACGTCAAAGGCGAAATTCTCGAACTCAAGAACACCATCAACACGATGGTGGACCAGCTCAACTCCTTCGCTTCGGAAGTGACCCGTGTAGCCCGTGAAGTCGGAACGGACGGCAAGCTCGGCGGGCAGGCGCAGGTGCGAGGCGTGGCGGGCACCTGGAAGGATCTGACGGATAATGTGAACGCTATGGCAGCAAACCTGACCGGTCAGGTGCGCAACATTGCCGAGGTGACCACTGCAGTGGCATCAGGCGACCTATCGAAAAAGATCACTGTGGCGGTGCGCGGCGAAATCCTAGAGCTGAAGGACACTATCAACACAATGGTGGACCAGCTCAACTCCTTTGCGTCGGAAGTGACGCGCGTGGCCCGCGAGGTGGGCACGGAAGGCAAGCTGGGTGGCCAAGCTCAGGTTAAGGGTGTTGGCGGCACCTGGAAGGACTTGACGGACAATGTAAATTCCATGGCCGAGAACCTAACGGGCCAGGTGAGAAACATCGCCGAAGTGACGACGGCCGTGGCGTCGGGCGACTTGTCCAAGAAGATTACCGTTGACGTGCAGGGCGAAATCCTGGAGCTCAAATCCACTATCAACACCATGGTGGACCAGCTCAACTCCTTTGCCGGCGAAGTGACGCGCGTCGCGCGCGAGGTGGGTACCGAAGGCAAACTCGGTGGTCAGGCCCGGGTAGAAGGGGTCGCCGGTACCTGGAAAGACCTCACCGACAACGTGAACCTGATGGCGACTAACCTGACCAACCAGGTGCGCGGCATTGCCGAGGTTGTGACTGCGGTGGCGCAGGGTAATCTCAAGCGCAAGCTGGCAGTGGACGCGAAAGGCGAAATCGCGGCGCTCGCCGAAACCATCAACGGCATGATTGAGACGCTAGCCACTTTTGCGGACCAGGTAACCAACGTGGCCCGCGAGGTGGGAATAGAAGGCAAACTCGGGGGGCAGGCGCGCGTACCTGGCGCTGCCGGTTTGTGGCGCGACCTGACAGACAACGTGAACCAGCTCGCAGCAAATCTAACCACTCAGGTGCGCGCGATCGCTGAAGTATCGACCGCTGTGACAAAGGGCGACCTGACGCGCTCCATCTCCGTCGAAGCCTCAGGGGAAGTGGCCGCGCTCAAGGACAATATTAACGAGATGATCCGCAACCTTAAGGATCAGACGCTAAAGAATGCCGAGCAGGATTGGCTCAAGACTAACCTGGCGCGTTTCTCGCGGATGCTGCAGGGGGAGCGCGACCTTTCGACGGTGTCGCGCCTTATCATGAGCGAGCTCGCTCCGCTGGTGAACGCTCAGTACGGGGTGTTCTACGTGACCAACCGCGAGGACACAGATATGCGGCTGGAGCTGGCCGCAAGCTACGGCGCAGAGAGCACCACCCAAATAAAGAGCCAGCTGCAGCTTCGGGAAGGGCTGATCGGCCAAAGCGCAGCCGACAAGCGAGTGATCATGCTGGACGAGGTGCCTGCTGACTTCCTAAAGATCACGTCGGGACTGGGTGCGGCCGACCCGGCCAACGTGATCATCCTCCCAGCGCTGTTCGAGGAAGAAGTGAAGGCGGTAATTGAGCTCGCCTCGTTTGGCGAGTTCAACGACACGCACCAATCCTTCCTCAACCAGCTGATGGAATCGGTGGGGATAGTGCTGAACACTATCGCAGCCACTATGCGTACTGAAGGCCTACTTAAGCAGTCGCAGCTGCTGACAGCTGAACTTCAGGCCCGTCAATCAGAGTTGACCAAGAAGCAGGAAGAACTGCACACCACGAACGAAGAGCTCCAGGAAAAGGCCCAGCTGCTCGAAAATGAGAAAAAGCAGGTCGAAAACAAGAATCTCGAAATTGAAATGGCCCGTAGGGCGTTGGAGGAAAAGGCCGAGCAGCTTGCACTTACCTCCAAGTACAAGTCCGAATTCCTTGCGAACATGTCTCATGAACTGCGGACCCCCCTGAACTCGCTGCTAATCCTGTCGAAGCTTCTGGCTTCGAACCAGCAG
Organism: Pararhizobium sp. PWRC1-1; assembly: GCF_049897905.1. Classification (NCBI taxonomy): domain Bacteria; kingdom Pseudomonadati; phylum Pseudomonadota; class Alphaproteobacteria; order Hyphomicrobiales; family Rhizobiaceae; genus Pararhizobium; species Pararhizobium sp. PWRC1-1. The sequence goes on from NZ_JAFCXE010000020.1 coordinate 16,755, forward strand.
GGCAATCTCGATGACAAGCAGGTAGAGTTTGCGCGAACGATCAACGCCGCGGGCACCGACCTGCTTAACCTCATCAACGACATCCTCGACCTCTCCAAGGTCGAATCCGGTACTGTCTCGATCGATCTAGGCGACGTGAAGCTGCTCCAGCTGCGCCAGCACATTGAGCGCACCTTCCGTCAGCTTGCCAGCGACAAGGGGCTGGCCTTCACTATCGAGATCGATCCGGACTTGCCGGAAACAATGCGCACCGACGAAAAGCGCCTGCAGCAGGTCGTGCTCAATCTCCTGTCCAACGCATTCAAGTTCACCGCAAGGGGCGAGGTTAAGCTGCGGTTCGGCCTTAAAGAAACTGTCGCTGCTCCTCGCGGTCACGCCGCATCTCGGATGCTTTCGGTCGCGGTCACAGACACCGGCATCGGCATTCCCGAGGACAAGCAGAAACTTATCTTCGAAGCCTTTCAGCAGGCCGACGGGACAACCAGCCGCAAATATGGCGGTACCGGGCTTGGGCTATCGATTAGCCGAGAAATAGCCAATCTTTTAGGTGGCGTGCTCCGAGTGCAGAGTACGCCCGGCAAGGGCTCGACCTTTACATTAATCGTGCCGCTTGAAGGGCCTCGGATGCTCAACTTGAGGCACAATGACACCGCATTAGGTGCCCTGAACATCTTGGCTACCGATGCTGTAAACGAATTTTCAGATATAGATGACCGCAACACTCTGCAACCAGGCGACAAGGTCATCCTGATCGTGGAGGACGATCCTACCTTCGGCCGTGTGCTACTTGACGTCGCCCGCTCGGTAGGTCTGAAGGCTGTGTTGTCGACCGCCGGATCGGGCACATTGGCACTGACCCGACAGGTCATGCCGGATGCCGTTACGCTTGATCTAGGACTTGCCGATATCGACGGCTGGGTTCTATTTGATTTGCTCCGGCACGACGCGAAAACCGCATCGATCCCGATCCATGTTATATCGGGAGCCGAAAGCGCCTCCGGATTGTCCGACAAGGGCGCGGCATCCGTAATGCTCAAACCGGTGGAACAGGAGGAGCTGTCTCACGTCTTTGCGTCGATAATGGACCAATCGCACCGCCGCCATCGCAATGTCCTTGTAGTAGACGCCGATGCCAAGCGACGGCTCGCCACCGCCGAAGCAATTCGCGACGGTTTGACCTCGGTCACCGCCTTGAACTGTCTCCCCGGTGGTGCCGATGACGGGGCGTTGGAAAAATACAGCCACATCGTCTTCTCGATCGGCCTTGCTGCCGACAACAACGCGGCCCTGGCCAACCTGGCCCGCCAGTCTAGCAGGGTGCTTGATGCCACCGTAATCTTTGCCACGGACGCCGAAACTCTTTCCTTTGTCGGCAACCTGTCAGTTCTGGATGAAGTGGCCCGGGCGGTGGACGTCTCGCAACTGGTCCAACTCTTGGAGCGGCCTTTGGCAACAGATATCGCTGAAGAAGACCAGACACCTGCGCAGGACCTTGCTGGCATCAAAGTCCTGATTGTGGATGACGATATCCGCAACATCTTCTCGCTTACCAGCCTGCTCGAGACTTGCGGTATCGAAGTCCTCCATGCCGAGGGCGGCCGTGAAGGCATCGAAATTCTTGAGCGCCAAAGGGACGTACATGTTGCTCTTGTCGACATCATGATGCCGGAGATGGACGGCTATGAGACTATCGGAGAGATCCGCAACCGCGCCTCCCTTGCCCATATTCCGCTGATCGCCGTGACAGCCAAGGCTATGAAAGGCGACCGGCAGAAGTGCCTTGATGCCGGTGCCTCGGACTATATCGCAAAACCTGTGGATCTTGACCTTCTATTGGCGCTGCTGCGGGTCTGGACCGGCCGGTCCCGCAGCCGTACTGCATCCATCGCGATTGGGAGCGACGCATGAGCCTTCCTTTAGATAACGCTTCAATTCCCGGTGCCCCCGAGTTGGTCGCAGGAGCGGAAGAACCGCTTTTGACCATTCGTCCGCGGGTGCTCCTGGTTGACGACGATCACCGCAATCTCCTTGCCTTGAGCGAGGTGCTGGAGGACGTGGCCGAGATCGTTACGGCAGATTCCGGTGCCGAAGCGCTGCGATACCTCCTAAAAGGTCAGTTTGCGGTGATTCTGCTCGACGTCCTAATGCCAGGGCTTGACGGTTACGAGACAGCTAAGCTCGTGCGAATGCGCGAACAGTCGCGTGACACACCTATCATTTTTCTGACTGCCATCAACAAGGAAGACGCCCACTTGATGCGCGGTTATGACAGCGGCGCCGTCGACTTTGTGTTCAAGCCGTTCGATCCAGTTATCTTGCGATCCAAAGTCGCAGTCTTCGTCAGCCTCTACGAAAAGACGCGCGAAATCGAGCGCAACGCCAGGCGCGAACAAATCCTGTTGCAGGAAACACTCAACGCACAGTCGGAAAGGCTTAAGGTCGACCAGGCTTTGCGCGAAGCCGAGGAGCGCCAAGCCCTGCTGCTGCGCGCCCTCCCTCTGGCTGTGTTCCAGATCCAGGCCGACGGCGCGACCCCAAGCTTTATCGCCGGCGACGTAGAAAGCCTCACTGGGTTTTCCTCCGAAGCGTTCGAGGAGGTCCAGAACATCTGGCAGCCGCGTATCCATCCGGACGATCTCCGCGCTTGGTCTGCATCGGCGAACGCCACTGGACCAACGGAGTATCGTTGGCGACACCGGGATGGTGCCTATCGCGTTTTCGTCGACCAACGGGTGCCGGTATCGGGGCGTTCAGGCACCTTGGTCGGCACCTTGCGCGACATCACCGAGCAAAGGCGTCTGCAGGACCAACTGCTGCAGTCACAAAAGCTGGATGCCATCGGAAAGCTGACGGGGGGTATCGCTCACGATTTCAACAATCTACTGGGCTCCGTGTTGAGCGGCATCGGGCTGCTCGAGCGGCGTACCAACCTCGACCAGCGTGGGCAGACGATCCTGGGGATGATGCGCCATGCCGCACAGCAGGGCAGTGATCTCGTGAACCGGATGCTTACCTTTTCCCGGCGTCAGCACCTGCAACCGAAAATGGTCAGGCTGGCTCAGTCGGCTTCGGCGCTAGACAGCATGCTTGGCCCAGTACTCGGCGGCCTTGTCACTCTGAAGTGGGAACTCGATGAGGAGTTGTGGCCCGCCTTCGTTGATAGCGGCGAGCTGGAATTGGCTTTGATGAACCTCGTGATCAATGCGCGGGACGCTATGCCCAGTGGCGGGACGGTGACGGTGGCTGGCACCAATCGACACTTGTCGGATATCCAGGGAGATCTGCAACAGGGTGATTATGTGCTAGTATCGGTGAGCGACACCGGCGCCGGGATTCCACCCGAATTGCTCCAGCGCGTGCTTGAACCGTTTTTCACCACCAAGGATCCGGGCAAGGGTACCGGTTTGGGTTTAAGTTCGGTGCTTGGCTTCGCCCAACAGTCTGGGGGAAGCTTGCGTGTTTATAGCGAGCCGGGAACTGGCACGGTGGTGGAGGTATGGTTGCCTCGTGCGGTTGGTGATACTCAAGATGACACTTCGGAGCCAAGCGGGGAAATCGAACCTTTGGTGGCCGCAGGACAGACGGTCCTGCTTGTCGACGACGCCGTTGGTCTTCGGGACCTCACGCGCATGCATCTGACGGATGCCGGTTACCATGTCACCTGCGCGGCGAGCGCCACCGAAGCGCTGGAAATGATCAATCATGGCGGGACGATCTTTGACGTGATTGTGACTGATTACGCCATGCCAAACATGTCTGGTCTCGATCTCATCACCACAGCGCGTGCCACCCGAACAACGTGGCCAGCGGTCATCATAAGTGGCTTCGCCGACGTGGAGGACATCGCGAAACGTCCTGCGGACGTTCCCTTGGTCACAAAGCCCTTTACGCGCGCTGCCCTTCTTCAGGCACTGAGGAACGTTCTGACGCCGGGATAATCCAACAGTAGTAAAAGGGCGCCCCGTTAGTTGCTCGCGATCAGTTCGGGACACTAACCTCGCATATCCTTGCGCTTCAGGACCTTTGCGGCCTTCGTCGCACCATCGCTACTGCTTATGGTGCTGTTCATCGCCGCCGCTTGTCAGCGTGTTCGCGCAGAGTTTCTTCGTCATCCAGGCGGTGATTGAGAAAGTCGAAACCGAGCGCTGTACCGCCGGGTTCCTGGAGCCGCAATGCACGACAGAGATTAAAAATGTGCCTGTGCTCGATGAACGCGGCTCGGTGGTGACGACCACGCGCTTCGTCGGACTGGACAACTAACGCGCGGTGGTGAGGCCCGATGGGGCGATCGCCGCGATAAAAGCCTGAGGCGGGGAGCTCTTATGGCAATAGATTTCTGGAAGGCGCTTCGGACCCGGATCGTCTTAAAGCCGAAGGGGTGTGTCCCTCAACCGCCCCCTCCCTTCCCTTGCAACCCGGCCCAGCCGGTCCGGTCGGGGGCTTGCCTCAGCGTAAGTCGACATGTCGAGTGTCGCATTTCTAAATGGCTGAAGCCGCCGCCCAAAGTGACATTTCAACTTTGCACAACAACGGACATTTCAATCCTGCCGCCACAAGATGCCTTAGTACCCATCAAGGCGTACACAAAAGGATATGGCTGCGATCAAACAGCAACTTCCTTTTTCAGAAGAATGCCGGGCGAACGCATATCTGAGGACGCAAATGCCAGTCAGCAAGTCAATTTGGTGGCTCGAGCCAATAGTTGTGGGCTTCAGGAGTTTGAAACGCACCACGGGGATCGCCCTTGCTTCCCTGGCGGAGCGATTAAGCAATATATCCGGAAAGAGAGAGTGTGGACCACGGGTTGATTTCGAACTAAATTCTCTGTCTATCCCCGTTGGGGAAAATATATTTCGAATATTGAAGTATATTAATCCGATGATCGTTTGATGGGGGGCCGCATGCGTGTATTTTCAGATGAGAATTTGGAGGTGATACATCGCGCGGGGACATCTCCCTATCTTCTCATCACCTTTAATGAGATGGAAGTGATGGCGAACGGTAGCCGCTTCTGGGGGCAGCGGTTCTGCGAGAAAGCCGACATTTCGGCGCTCGGCTTCATCAGTCGACGGCCGAACTGGTTTCCGGCAGCGAGCGTCGTCAAGGCTGTCGAGGCCGCCGCGCCCATCCTTCATACAGCACCGGAGCGGGTCCTTTACGGGCACTCGCAGGGAGGCTACGCGGCGCTACGCTACCGCAGGCGCTTCAACGCTGACGTTGCCATCGCCTTTTGCCCGCAAGTCTCGATAGATCCAAAGGCCGTTCCTTTTGACGGCAGGTTTGCACGCCATTTCTCGCCCGACCTCCACTGCAATATGGGGATAGCGCCTGATCACGCAGCCGGGCGGGCCTATCTCTTCTTCGATCCGTTCCACGCCGTCGATTGCCAGCACGCGATTCGGATAAGTATGCGGCAGGAGAAGACGCATCTCGTCCCGGTTCCTATGACCGGCCATGGTACGGTTCGGGCGTTTACCGGGACGGCGCGCGCGCTATCTTTGATAGAGGCCTGCCGCCGAGACGATCTTCCGGCTCTACGCCCTCTGGTTCGTGCAGCACGAGTGACTGCGCCGATGAGACCTTATCAGATCGCCGTGGCGGCGATCGCTCGCCATCGGGCCTGGGCAGACCGGTTTCATGCGCACTTCGGAGAGACTTTCTCACCCGTCGAGCGCGCAAACTTTCTCTACCATCGGGCCAATCGCCACATTCGCGACGGTGAGCTTGCGGCGGCGCGGACCTTGCTTGTGGGCGCAATGACGTATCAGCTAGAAAATCTTGGCTTTGCCGGCCGCTTGGCGGAACTGGACGGCCGTATCACGCGTCGCTGCGGTGTGGATGGCGTCTCGCATTCATGATCTGAATGTTGGCGCGCCTGACCTGGGCGACGGCCTCCCTGAATATGACGGCCCATCCACAGGCCGTGCGTGCGGCCATGAGGTCACCTAAGGCACCGGTTTTTGGGAGCGAACAAGCAGCTGAGCACGAAGGCTGAAGCAGATTGCGGGTTTTCACACGCCATGCACTTCAGTTACCCTGTTCAGGCGACCGCGCTTCGTGCCGTGGTCAGGGCTTCGATTTCCATGTTGACGAAGGCAGCGAGGTCGGCGCGGGCAAGTGCCATGTGCAGGTTGGCACTCACGAAACCTGCTGGCGAGCCGCAATCGAAGCTGCGGCCTCGGAATTCGAACGGCCTGATCGTCTGCCTGGCCATCAGGGCGATCATGGCATCCGTCAGCTGGATCTCGCCGCCGGCGCCGGGAGACTGGTTCTCCAGCAGGTCGAAGATCTCAGGCTGAAGGATGTAGCGTCCGGAAATGAACAGATTGCTCGGCGCCATTCCGGGCGCCGGTTTTTCCACGAGACCGGTGACAAGCGGACCGTCACCGCTTGGCTTCATGGACACGATGCCGAATTTGTGAGCCTCCTCGGGGGCGCATCTTTCCACAGCGATGATGTTGCCACCGTGACGGTCATGGAGCTCCATCATCGACTTGAGGCACGGTTCGTTGTCGACCATCAGCATGTCGGGGAGCAAGACGGCAAAGGGTTCGTCACCGACAACCTGACGCCCCGTCCATACCGCATGGCCCAGGCCGCGGGCCTGCTGCTGGCGAACGAAAGAAATGCTTCCCGTGGCCGGCGTGCGCTCTGCCATCCGGTCGGCCAGCCCATGTTTGCCGGCATTGCGAAGGCAGGTGTCGATTTCGAAGGCGTGGTCGAAATAGTCTTCGATCGCACCCTTCATCCGTCCGGTGACAATGACGACATGCTCAATCCCGGACGCAAAGGCTTCCGCGACGATGTAGTCGATGATCGGCCGATCGACGATGGGCAGCAATTCCTTTGGAACACTCTTTGTGGCCGGCAGCATTCTTGTTCCAAATCCGGCTGCGGGGATGATGGCCTTTCGGACTTTCGTGTGCATGTAGGGAGCCTCCAATTCATGTGGTATTGCAAACTGTTTCTCAAGGGGCTGCCTGATCGATGACCTCTTGGTCGAGGCTGCTTCAGGGGCTCCAAGATAGCCGTCGTTAAAGTGCGTGCGAGAGAAGTGTGGGGGTTTTGGTCGTCGCCGCATCGAGTTTCCTCCGCAGCAACCCGCGATAGAGTTTGACATGTTCGCGTGCGCAACCGAGGTGATCAGCCGGTTGTCGCATCGAAGCACGCAGCCGATCCCAGATCTGGTTGTTGCTCAATGCCTCTGCAATACGGTCCGCGAGATCCTGACTGCTGCCTGCTCGAAAGTGCAGCCCGTCCTTGCCGTCACGCACCTTCTCGGCCATCCCGCCGATATCGGAGCTGATCATCGGTCGGCAATGGAGCAGGGCCTCCTGGATCACGACGGGCGAGTTTTCCCACCAGACGGACGGCAGAACCACCCAGTCGACCGAACGCATCAGGCGCGGTACCTCCGCGTTCTGGTATGCGCCGTAGAAGCGGACGCGAGGCCCGGCGTCTGCGATGAGCTTGTTCATCCGTTCCTGGAATTCGATTGGCTGGCGTTCAAGATTGCCGCCGAAGATCATCAGACTGGAGTCTTCGCCCCATAGCTCCTTCGGAATGCGCGAAACAGCGTCAACCAGGACATCGACCCCCTTGAACGGCGTCATCTGTCCGAAATAGGCAAAGCGGCTACGGCGAGGGTTGGGACCCTGCAACGCACGGGCGGGTGCCGCCGCTTCCACCGCGATCCCGTTTTCGATCACGCAGAGTTTGTCTTTTTCAATGCCCCAAGCGGTGTAGCGATCAGCCAGAAAACGGCTGGGGGAGACGAAAGCGTCGGCAAGGCCAAGCATCCCGCGGGTAAACTGTTCTCGCTTGAGGAAGCGTGAGACGGGGATATCGGGAAAGCAGCCGTGGCAGGCGACGGGAGATGCTGTCTCGCAGAGCTGGCCCGAGGGTCGCTTTACCATCTGCCCGTGGTTGTGGCAGATCGGCAGGTATTCGTGGAAGGTGACGAGGATAGCGGCGTCCGGAAATGCTTCTCTGAGCGCATAGAGCGCTTCAAGGCCGATGCCGAGAACGTGGTGGAAATGTATGACATGGGGCCTCAAATCACGTGCGAAACGCAAAAGGTCCCGGCTGATGGTCTTCGTATCACCGTTGGATAGAAAGAAATGGTCGTAGTCGTCAGCGTGGAACAACAACTCGTCCTCGGCAAGGCGAAGGCTCATCAGCGCGGACGCGGCATGTCGTGGGACAGGATGGCCGACCCGGGCCAAGTAAACCGATTCCACGTTTGGCAATGCGTTCAGGCCGCGATGCAGGTTGTGAGATGCGATTTCCGCCCCGCCAAGCGAGAGTGTCGGGTGCCCGTGCGAGACGATAAGGATGCGAAGCTTCTCGTTCATGCAGGGCTCTTTTCCAGGTGCTTTTTAATGCCGAGAATCGGCGACCATTGGCTCTTGAAGATCTTTCGGTCGATCTCGTCCGCCAGAGCGGCCAAAGCCGGACTACTTCCACCGCGTGCGTCGTCGCAGCCCCACATCTGCACCGATGGAAGCACATAGGACTCGATGCCGGACAGGTTGAGGCGAAGGCCCAGATCCAGACCCTTTTCATGCAGGCCAAGATAGCCGCCGGAAAAGCCACCCGCGCGCGCCAGAGCGTTGCGAGGCATGATGCAGCACACGAGCGACGCTGCTGCGATACGGGTCAGTGTCATGTCGGTAACCGCTTTGAGCGGATATCCGGCATAGCGGCCGACGACGGGCTGGTCGCCATTGTCTTCCTCGATCCAGCTTCCCGCCCAGCGAATGGAATGGTCCTCATATGCTAGAACAGGCGAGACGACGCTTCCTTTCAAAGTCGCGGCCGTGGCCACCAGTTTGCCGTACCAGCCTTTCCCGTGCGGGATCAGCGAGGCGCAGAGTGAGACGACCGTTTCGCAGGTGAGTGCTTGCGTGCCCGCTTCAAGCATATCGCAGCCATCGCCGGTTCCCTTCACCGACACCAGCCGAACCGAAAGGCGATAGAACCGCGCGAGCTCCCTGATGCGGGTGGCTTGCCTGCGAAAGCGCTCTGCAGGCATGGCGATGACGATCGGCGCGCACCGGGTTTCCGGATCGAGCGCGAGCAACGCCAATAGCGGGGCAATATCCTCCTCGCTCTCGCCGGCACCGATGACGATCGGCGGGCTGCTTTCCTCATCGAAGCGGCCATTATCCAAGATGGTGTCGACGATAGGCGCCGACCTTCCGGACTGTCTGAGGAACGGGACAATTTGCGCATCGACGATCGCCGGCAGCGCACAGTTTGTGGGATCGATGGCGCCGATCTGGCGCAATGTTGCTGAACGCGCAGAAACCCGCGTCGGCTTCGCCGGCAAAAAAGCGCGACGCAAATCGCGCAGCGTTAATTCGAAGTAGAGGGGTGCGTCAGGATCGTCACTCGGCAATTGTGCCTGGGCGATGAAGCCATGCGCATGTTGCTCGCTCCGAAAGCTCGGTGCGAAATGCTGCTGCTCGTTGAAACTGTCCGTGACATCGGGGCGATCGAAACGCGTCCAGCATTCGTCGAGGCGAGCCGCGATATTGCTTCGGCGTAACTTCACCGTTGCGACGTGGCCATCGGGGTCATAAAGCCAGCCGGAGACGAGGAGATTCCCTCCATCTGCCTCGAATGCGTTGTCTACTCCCATCCGGACGCGATAGGGCAGGCTGGAAACGGTTTCCTTGCCCTCAAAGCTGTTGGCGGCTGCTCGAAGGGACAGCAGGACGTCGGGGGAGCCGTGCGTCCGCAGCAGGATTGACCGGATATGTTCAGGCGTTTCCAGCGGGCCGGCGATGCGCTTTTTGGGGTGGACCGCAGTGTGCCGCCAACCGGCGCGCGCCCGAAAGACCAGGCCCTCGATGTCGAGTGCGCGGGTCGCCCTGTTGGCATCGAGAAGGCCGACAAAACCGGAGGCGCCATCGGGAACGTCGGGGCGGGGAAAGACCGCGATGCCGCACTCGGCGACCACCGGTGTCGCGTTGCCCACCACGAACACCCGGCCAGGTCCGGGCGCTATGCCACGGCTCCAGCCTTGCAGGAACGTCACGCCATCATGGCTTTCACCGATCAGCTCGACGAAACCATCACTTGCGTGGGCCGCTTGCAAGAGCGCGGTGATGGTCAAAAGCCTGTGGCGGGTAACATCGCCTGCCATCAGAACGTCCACGAGCCCATCGATGACGGCGGCCGACTGAGATCCCGCGGATTCGAGCACAAGCGCGGCCGCTTCCTCCGCGGAGGCGAGCCGGGGCGCGAAGATGAACTGCGCGCCCGTCTCCTGTTCTCCGAACCGTATCGTGCTTATGCCCGGCTGCGCGTCCTCTGTTGGCAGGAGCGCTGCAAATCCGTGCCTGGCCCGTGGTGAGGGCAAGGCCAATCGCCATTCCGAGACAAACGCGCTTCGCGTGTCTGCGTGGTCGTCGCCAATGACGACCATCGCGCTGCCGGCGGTGACACGGCCGAGGCCGATGATCAGCAAGGTTGTCTCGTCGATGCGGCAGCCGATAACCCTCCCAGGGCGCATTGCCCTGTTCGCCGCATGCCTAGCTGCCCTGGGGCTCGTAACAGCCCGGGATTGTTCCGTAACCTGCACGCCGTTCTCTCCCCGCATCAGATCCTGACAATCAGCGCAAGGCTGGCGCCCGCGGCAAATCCCACGAGAACAAACAGCAACAGCAGCAGCGGCTTCAATTCGCCGTTGCCACGCTTGCGCAGGGTGTTCAGGTTCTTTTCGATTCCAGCCACAACCCCATCCAGCCGCATGAGATGGACGTCGAGATCATTCAGCCTGTGGCCGATATCCACCCTGAGGCTTTCGACGGCGTGGCCGACCTCGCTGAGGCCGGTGGTTTCTGCCTTGTCGGCATCAAGGTCCGGTGTGCGCTGCATCGAGCGCTGGGAGACTTGCAGCTGCCGTTGGGACGCCATCAGCACGTCGAGCTTGTCGAGCACCTTCGCAAGCGGCGCGGCGATAAGAGCCTCGGCCGCCTGCTCGTTTGGCTGTGGAACGCGCAAGGCCTGTTCGGAACCACTTCCATTTCGGGCCATGACGACGATATCGTTCGCCCGCGACTGAACAGGATCGGGCAGCGCGATTTCAAATGCGTGTTTGCCGTCGCCAATGCCGTTGCGCCGTAGGTCGGGGCGATTGCGATCGGCAACGGCCTCTGCAATCACCTTACCATCGAGCAGGACACGGATGATCAGCCGTTGATCCGGGGCCATTGGGTCGAATGCCCAGCCGAAGATCCTGCCCATCTCGATGGCGTCTACCCGGCCGTTCATCGGCTTGGCATTGTCCTGTTCGGATGCGGCATCCGGTCGTTCAGCGGGATTGGCCATGAGTTCTCCTATGCCTGAACCTGCGTCGTCTCGATCCGCTTGAGGTAGCGGCGGGCGGTCGTATCGATATCGTCGGGCTTGCGCGCGTTTGCGGCGAACCGGCGCAGCAGGCTCGGCTCTTCCAATATGCTGCGCATCGCTGCGGCGAGCGCTCGGGCATCGTTGGGCGGAACGGTCAGGCCGTTGACGCCGTGCTCAACCATTTCAGCCATTCCGCCAATGTTGCTGGCGATGACCGGGCGACCCTGAGCCTGGGCTTCCTGAATGACCAACGGTGCATTCTCCCACCAGATCGAGGGAACGATGGTGCAATCGACCGCGGCCACCAGATCGCCGATATCTTCGCGGCGATAGGGGCCTCGGGACTGTACCGATGCCGATGTTTCGGCAAAGCGTCGATCGATCTCCTCGACGAAGGCCTGGCTCTGGAAGGGCGCGCCGCCATGAACGCGAAGCTCGAAATCGAGGCCATCGGCCAGAAGCTGGCGCGCGGCGTCGAGCAACACGGTTACCCCCTTCCAGGGGTTGAGATTTCCGAAATATCCGAAGACCGGCCTTCCACCCTCGAGCAGCTCTCTTCGAACGCTGGCATCTCGGCTGGGGATACCATTGGGAATGACGCTGATCTTGTCCGCATCCAATCCCCATCGCACGAAGCGCTCCCTTAAAAAGGCGCTGGGCGAGACGAAGTGGTCGACCGTGCTCATCAGGGCCTTCAGGTGGCTTTCGCGCAAGGTAAAGCGGTCGAGCGGAATGTCCTTGAAACAGCTGTGGCAGCGGTCCGGGCTGGACTCGTGACACAGCTCCTTGCTGCCGGTGCGCACCATCAGGCCGTCATGATGGCAAATGGGGTAGTAGTCATGCAGTGTCATCACGATCTGGCAATGGGGCAGGGTGCGGCGGACAATGTGAGGAAACTCGGCCCCAAGCAGCAGCAGGTGGTGGAGGTGAACCACGTCCGGCCGGAAATCGCGCAACAGTTCCGTTATATCCGGCACGATGCCGTAGAGGTCGATTTGACTCATGAAGAAGCGGTCGAAATGTCCGGACCACAACAGGATTTCGTCTCCCGCCTGGCCGATGCTTTGAAAACTCGTGCCGGGCCTCGCTTCGCGATGGATCTGGTTCGTGGCACCGAGAAACAGGGCTTCGTGCCCCTCGCGCTGGTAGGCACGAAACAGGTCGTGCGCGAAAATCTCCGTCCCGCCGGGATGAAGAGACGGATGGTTGTGGGCGGCCACCAGAATGCGCTTGCTCATCGGCCGCTTCCCCGCCGCTTCGACACGATGAAGTCCTGATGGTGGCTCGCTTTGGTGCCGCGCCAATGGCCCAGCGATTTTAGGGCGACGGAGAGGCCGGCGCGTTCGAGTGCTTTGTCCAGAAAACCGTCCTCGAAGCCGATTGCGGCAAGGCGCGGCTGGTTAGGGACGAACCAGCATGGGCTTTCGCGATAGCGTTGGAAAGCAAGACGCGGATCGCGCCGCCCGTGTTCGTTTGCCGCCGCGATCTGGTCGACCACGAACGCTGTCATAAACAGGCGTCCGCCGGGTGACAGAACCCTGCGGACTTCGGAGAGATAGACGAGGACTTCCGCGGGCGGCAGATGCGTGACCACGGAAGTCATGATCACGAAGTCGAAATGATGGTCCGGAAAGGGCAGCGCCAAGGCCTTGCCGCTGATCTTGCCGCCCGGATTATAGAGCTCGTGTGCGATGTCCAGCCGCTGGAAGGAGAAATTGGGGTAGGCAGGCGTGATCGTACGCTGGCACCAGCCAATACCGTCTTCTACAGGATCGATGCCATCGTAGCGACTTGTTTGCGGATCGAGATACTGGGTGAGCGGCACAGCCATCCGGCCGATACCGCAGCCAATATCAAGCACACGACTGTCTTCGCGCAGGCCACCGATGCGAATGAAGTAACCAAGGAACTCGGCTCCGATCTCGCGAAAATCACCATCTCCTACGAAGACGTTGGTGGTATCCGGTTGCGGCAGGAAACGATTTGCTCGAACGGATTCGTTGAGCCAGCGAATACGGTCTTCATCGATCAGCCGGGCCGGTGCGGGCGGCTGCAGGAGTGCCGCTTTCGTCATGCTGCGCTCCTTTCCCGGACGCTCTCACCCATGGCCGTGGGGCGATGTGGGTCCTTATCGCGTTGGTTCGCCATCAGCGCGCTGATGTCGTCCTCCCAGCGCTGCGTGTGCAGCCATGAATTGTACTGGCTGGCAACACCGCGCATGTAGTCCTGGCTACGGCGGATCGAGCGGCGTTCGAAATGATAGAGGCACGCCGCCGGCTCATAGGCTATCTGCAACCCGAGGCGGCGGATCTTGAGGCAGAGGTCACTGTCTTCGTAATCGCCGATCACGTAGTCGTCGGTGTAACCGCCAACGCGCTCGTAAGTCTCCCTGCGCGCCACGAGGCAGGCGCCGGTGACGCCGGGTACGTCGCGGGTCTGCTGCGCCGGCCGGTAGTCGCCAGGCATGCCCTTGTGGAAATGGTGGTTCAGCCAGATCCCGCGCTGGTCGCGGCCGAAATAAAGCCCGGCATGTTGCAGCGATCCGTCTTCGAAGATCAGTTTCGGGCCGATGGCGCCCAGTGCCTTGTCTTCCAGCAGCGCCTGCGAAAGGATTTGAAGCCAGCCAGGCTTGCAAGGCACGACATCCGAATTGAGCATCACCAGGATGGAGCCGCGTGCGAAGCGCGCGCCGGCATTGCAGGCACGCGCGTAACCACCGTTGCGGTTCATAACCACAAGTTTCATTGGCAGCCCGTGCAGAAGATGCAGTCCGCCCAGCAGATGCTCCGTCTCATCCTGGATTTCCGGTGAATCGAGGACGTAGATGACCTCCGCATTGGCTGCGAGCCAAGGGTCCGTGGCCATCCCCGATAGTTGAAAACGCAGGAAATCGAGAACCTTGTAGAGGGGCACTACAATGGAAACGAGCGGAGCGTTTTTGGGCAGGCTATAGTCTTTTGTGTAGTCGACCTCGATGGTCTTGCCCAATCGTCGTTCAATGTCCTGCAGGGCGGGGGCGAGAATCGTGCGGAAAGCATCGTCGACTGCATGCTGCGGCGGCACGGCGCGCAGAACGTGGTTTCTCTGGATTGCAGGCTCGAAAGGCTGTGTTTTCGGTATTAGAGGCCTGACCGCTCCTGAAGCGAGACGCATCTGAAATCGCGGTTGCAGCAAAGGTCCAGGGGATTGCGCGAGGGGAATCCAGGCAACGAAACCCGTCACATCGGTCTTGCCCTTTTCGTCCTTCCCATGCGCCCATGCCGGGAATTTGTAGTTGTTTCCGTCGAGCGGCACGGCGGTGCCGTCTTCCTTGACATAGTCGATACCGGCGAAGGCCGATGATGGTGCGTGAAACCAGCCGCCGGCCAGAAGGCCGCCGTCGAGCGCCAGAGCGAGATCGACTTCACCGGACGGGTGCATCGACGATTTGGCAATCCGGCTCGCCGCCAGCGGGGCGCGCGTTTGAAGATCGATCGCCGCGGCGGCACCGCCCTCCGGCAACAGGGCGTGTTGACGGATGATCATTTCGCGCAGTTCCACTGCCTCGCGGTTTTTGCTCCACCAACCCTGAAGGCTGGCATGGCGCGGCTTGGCGTCAGGCAGTTGGCGAATGGCCAGGCCATTCTTGCTCAGGAGAACGATGAGAAACGGAGGGGAGGGCGCGTCTGCGATGAAATGGCACAATTGCAGGCCGTTTTTCGCATTGGGCCCGAGGACGAGCCTGTCGGCCATGCGTTTGGTCGAAGTGGCACCGATCGCATAGATCGCTGTGATCTCGCCCAGATCCGGATTGATCGCGGTCTCGATCAGATGGCGCCCCGGCGCAATCTGGCAGACGACACTGGCGGTCTGCGGTTCGGGCGCAAGCGTGTGAAGGGCGTCTTCGACCACCATGTTGAAAAAATGGTCGCTGGCGATGCGGAAAGCGCTTCGCCATACAGTCAGCAGGTTGTTGACGAACTTGATGCGGGCAGCCGGCGCGAGATCGGCGAACAGGGCCTCCACATCGAGAGGTGCGAGCGCGCGTGCAGGCTGCATCACGATGGTTTCGACGGTGCTGCCGTGCTCCGTGCAAATATCCACAGTCACCGGTCGCTGTTCCGGTCTCATCGCCCAGAACATGCGTTGTCCCCCGTTGCCAAGCGGAAGCATCATGCTGACGAGCGGTACCGGCGACGGCTCCATGGACAACAGGCACCTCGTATTGGCGGGAAGGGCTGGAGGAAGGTCCCGGATGAGAACGGCAAGCTCGGTGCCGAGCCGAAAGATCTTTGCGTTCCTGAAAACGCCAGTGGCGTCTATCGAATCGTCGAATGTCACACGCTGTCCCTCTGAATCGGAATAGCGCGCCCCACGGGAGGAGGCAGGGCGCGCCGAGCTCAGGCTCAGTGAACGGTGAAGTAGTTATCTGGATTGGCCTGGATGTCGTCGGCATCGACATTGACCAATGTAAGCGTATCGCCATGACCGAGATCCACGACGACATTGCCGCCGACCTGCGTGACGCGCGACGCCAGGTCCTCGGGCGAAGTCACGTCGAGGCCATTGATGCCCTTCGAGATCTGCAGCAGATCCTCGCCCGCAACAAAGTCGAGGATGACGTCATTCCCACCGCCGCCGTCGAAGACGAAGATGTCATGGCCAGCGCCGCCAGCCAGGATGTCGTTTCCGGCCCCGCCGTCAACGATGTCGTTGCCATCGCCGCCATACAGTATATCGTTGCCCTTGCCGCCGGACAAAAGGTCGCTTCCGTGTCCGCCGAACAGGATGTCACTCCCCTTATCGCCGTAGAGAAGGTCGTCACCCCAGCCGCCGACGAGGGTATCGTCGCCGTTTTCACCATTCAGCAAGTCGCTGCCCTCGCCGCCGAAAAGGGTGTCGTTTCCCTTTCCGCCGAATAGCAGATCGTCCCCGTCATCACCGAACACGATGTCGTGCCCGTTTCCGCCGCTAACGAAATCATCGCCACCATGGGCGCGAATGAAATCGTTGAAGCGGGAGCCGAACAGAGCGTCGTCGTATGCGCCGCCTTCCAATGTAGCCATCTGCCTCTCCTCTTCAGGTTTATATGACGCGTCTTCGGCGCTGGGTGCGACGATTGCGCTCGCGGATTGTGCATCGCAAAAAAGAGGGGCGCAAGTATCTAAATGAGATAAACCGTCCAGTAATGAGAAATAAATTTCTGAATTTGAGTCTTATTGGTACATTGTTTCGGCAATTGCAGTTTTTATGAAGTAAAATTACGTTATTTTACTCGGAAATAACTTCAAAAATTGAAGCAATTTCCACGATACTCTTCATGCTTCGCTTCTGCACACTAGTCTTCCCTGAAGGCGCGATTGAAACTCTCGACGGCGGGAGAGGTAAGGTAGTCGATCGCAAGGCGTGACTTGTGGATAATCAGCACCTCCGCGGGCATGCCTGGATAGAGGCGGACATCGGGATTTGCCTTGAGCGATGCCGCGTCTATTTTGGCGCGCGCGACGAAGAATGCGGTGTTTGACTTTTCATCTACCGACTGGTCTGCGGCGACATATGTGATGGCGCCTTCCATTGGCAGTCGGGAACGCTGATTATACGCCGTCAACCGGATTTGCGTCTGGGAGCCCACGGCCATGCTGTCGATGTCACGAGGATTGACGCGCATCTCGATCAGTAGGGGTTCATTTTCCGGAACGATCTCCAGCAGCGCTTGGCCGGGCGTGACCGCGCTGCCAGGGGTTCGCAGCCAGATGTTGCTGATGATACCGTCCTGTGGAGAGCGGATCTCAAGGCGCCGAAGCACGTCCTTCGAAGCGGTGATCTGCTCCTCGACATCTGCGATCTCGATGCGTGCCGTCGTGATTTCGCCGGCAATCGTCGACTGAAACTCGCTTTCGATTCCGGTCAGTGCAAGCTGCGCGCCGGCTTCGGCCTTTTGTGCCCGGGCCTTGTCGCCGACGAGTTCGCTCCGTTCGCGTGCAAGCTCGCTCAGCCGGGCCTCGATGTCGATGAGTTGCGTGCGGGGGAAGACACCTTTTTTCACCAACGTTGCGATAGCCGTCCGCCGCTCGTTAATAAGCACGATTTGCTGGTCCGTCGCCTGGATCTGGATGCCGAGTGACTTTGCTTGTTCGAAGTGCTCCTCGATGGTCTTTTTCTGGACCTCTATGCGCCCCCCCTGGGTCTCGCGCCGCTTTTCGAAAAACATCGTTTCCGCCATGACCGCGTCCTCGATCGCGGCATCCCGGGCGTGGCTGAAATCCTGTGGAAAGCTGATCTGGGGCGCGCCGGTCTGCTCGGCCTTCAGTCGCGCCAGTTTCGCGATTAGGCCAATGCGCCGGATTTGGAGCGACCGCAGGCTGGAACGCGCTCGTGTATCCTCCAACTCGATCAGGGGCTGCCCGGCAGAAACCTTGTCGCCCTCCTGAACGAGCAGTCGGCTCATCACACCGCCTTCAAAATGGCTGATGGTCTTTCTCTTCGAATCAACGATGACCGTGCCGTTGGCGACCGTCGCGCTGCTGAGTTCGGTCGAAAACGCCCAGGCAAAAAATCCACCGAAGGACACTAGGATCGTGGCGATCCCCGCGATGACAAGGCGGCGAAGCGGTGAGCGGTTATCAAGTTGTTCGAATTCCAAGTCCAAGGGACTGACATTCAGCGACACCGGCTGATGCGATGGTAAGCGACGCTCGGAAGAGCCGGGGCGGACCGCAAGAGGCTTCATCTCCGTCATATCGCGGCCACCTCACGGCGTGCTTCGCCCGGCATTGTGGCCGGGATCACATCCGTTCGCGGCCCGAACTGTGTGACGCGGCCGTTCTCGAGCACGAGCAGCTTGTCGGCGACTTGCATGATGGCTGGCCTGTGAGCGATTAAGACGACGATGGCGCCGTCAGCGCGCGCGTGCTGGATCGCCCGGATGAGGGCCTGCTCGCCAATTGCGTCTAGGTTTGCGTTCGGCTCGTCGAGCACGATGAGGCGAGGTCTGTTGTAGAGGCAGCGCGCCAACGCTATGCGCTGCCGCTGCCCTCCGGACAGGGTCAAGTGTCCGTCGCCGACGGGCGTGTCATAGCCAAGTTGCAGGCGTCCGATCATGTCATGGATGTCGGCCAGTCGCGCTGCTTCCAGCACTTTGTATGGGTCGCTTTCGGCCATCCGCCCAATGTTTTCTCGAATCGTGCCTTCCAAAAGCGATACAGATTGCGGCAGATATCCGACCACTTGGCCAAACGAACTGCGCTCCCAGAGGTAGGTGTTATTGCCGTCGAGGAAGACGCCACCGGACGTGGGCCGCAAGATTCCGACCAGCAGGCGCGCGAGGGTCGATTTGCCCGCCGCGGAGGGACCGACCACGCCCAGAACCTCGCCCGGAGAGAGGGAGAAAGAGATGCCCTTGATGATCGGCACATCCAGTCCCGGGGCTGCGTAGACCAGTTTGTCGACCACGATGTCGCCTGACGAATGCGGCGTGGGCATCGTTTGGCGGATCGCAAGGTCCGCCTTGAGGGTGGCCTCAAGACGACGCCAGCCCGCAATCGCCAGAACCCACTGCCGCCAATTGTCGATGATCGAATCGAAGGGGATGAGGAGGCGGCCGACAAGAATGCTCGACGCCATCATCGCGCCGGGCGTGATTGCCTGCTCCAGAACTAGAAACGCTCCGGATGCCAGGGTGACGATCTGGATGGAATAGCGCAGGCTGCGGGTGATGGACGACATCGCCTTGCTCCTGCTCCCACTCGCTTCAAAGGCACTGAGGGCCTGCATTTGCAGGGCGCGCCAACGATTCGCCAGGGCCGGCAGCATACCCATTGCCTCGATAGCCTCGGCATGTCGCAGCGATGCGCCAATCTTGGACACGGCCTCGATATTTGTCTGGTTGGCTTCCTTGGTGAGTTGGCGTGTCAACATGTCCGTGACCAGGCCGCCGCAAAGGAGCAGCGCCGCAGAGACAGCCCCAATGAGGCCGAAAAGCGGATGCAGAACGAAAAGGGCGCCGAGGAAGATTGGTGACCAGACCGCATCGAGGGGTGCGGTTACCGCTGACGAGGTCAGGAAGCTTCGCAATTCTGAGATGTCGCGAAGCGACTGGGTCGCGCGCGACAGGCCCTGGTCGACCGAGGTCTGAACGGCGGCGGCCAGGACTGGCGTGTTTAAACGGCGCACGAGCGCCCCCCCGATTGCTTGGAAAGACAGGGCGCGGATGAATTCCAGAACACCAAGCACCACAAGGGCGCCGATCGCCAAAATGGTGAGCATGACGAGCGTGTCCATGCTCTGGCTATTAAGTACCCTGTCATGAACTTGCAGCATAAACAGGGGCATCGTGAGCTGTAGCAAATTGAGACAAACGCTAAGCGCTGCCGCATATAGCAACCCGGACAGGAAGACACGCTTTGCTTGCAACATCAGCAATCCCGGGTTGTTTTGATCTTTGCCTCCCCAAATTTGACTCTTGCTTATTGTCTCATTTTGAACAGTATCACGCATGGCGATTTGCCTTGGGTTAACGTTGTAGCCATCTTGTGGAGGGCAGAATTGGTTATAACTGTGCCGAAGTGTAGTAATGCCTCTGCCAATCTGGCACAGAAGGGAGGGCTTGTGCAAGCTTGGGATATTCAGAGGTGATGAGCATATTTGAAAAGTACTTCTATTTTTGAAGTATTTTTCCAAATCGGAGCGTGAAATGAAAGAAAATAGTGTGCTCAATCTGTCCGTACTTAATGATGATCTAGGAATTCAAAATAACGGGCAGGCAGCACAAACGGACCTTGGGCATTCTCGGGGTGCCGAGTTTGGTGACCTCCGGCAAGTTACATATTTCGAGCTTGCTCGCCTCATGGAGCGGGCAAGTCGACGGTTTGCAGGCCTGATTCGGGCGGAGCTGACCAAGCTACGTGTTGATGACATCGGGCCGGCACAGGCGATGATTCTCCTGGCAATTGGCGACTCGGAGCTCTCGGTCGCCGAGCTTCTGGATCGTGGGCATTATGTGGGTTCCAACGTTTCCTACTATCTGAAGCAGCTTGCCGACGGCGACTATATTGATCGCGTTGCCTCCCAGCGCGACAAGCGGTCTGCACGCATCAAGTTGACAGAGAAGGGGCGGCAACTGAGAGCAAATCTCCGCGATGCGGCAATGACCTATGAGCGCGCGGTGAATCGTGGCGACCAGGACCAGCGGATGCTTGAGACGGCCTTCCAGACGTTGCACCAGCTTGAACTCGCCTGGGGCACCAATTCACGGTATGGCGTCTAAATGGTGAGTGATGCCGTGGGCCTGGCAATGGCGGACTAGGTGCGATGCATGTGGCGTTTGTTCATCGGCGCGGCTTCGGCCAGTTCGCTGCCTTGGCCGCCCATCTCGCGCAGGCGGGCAATGAGGTAAGCCTCATCACCGAAACCATAGATCAGAAGATTCCGTCCGTTCGGGTCGTTCGACATCGCGCGGAATCAGGTCCGCGCGCAAATCCAGACATGGCCCGGCACATGGGTACTCCCGATCATCACGCGCGAATCGGCCATCGCGTTGCCGACACGTTCGACGCCATGGGCCGGCAGGGGCTGGTGCCCGATATAGTCGTTGGCCATATCGGCTGGGGCAGCATGATGTTTTTGAAGGACGTGCTGCCGCAGGTGCCCGCATTGGGATATTGCGAGTTCTTCTATCGATCGGAAGGGGCGGACATTGGGTTCGCCCCCGACGACCGGGCCGATTTGGAGACGCGAAAAAGGCTGCGGCTGCGTAACATCGCGCAGCTCTTGTCCCTTGAGGCCATTGAGGCCGGCATCAGCCCCACCCATTGGCAAAGAAGTCTGTACCCTGCCGACGCCCAGGGGCGCATTTCGGTGTGTCACGAGGGCGTCGACACGGCGCGGTTTCGACCAGATCCGACAACTTCGGTCAGGCTTTCGGACGGGCGCGTGCTTGGGGCTGGTGGTTCTCCCATTGTCACCTTTGTCGCGCGCGACCTTGAGCCGTATCGCGGATTTCCACAGGCTTTGGAGGCTGCCGCGAAGGTTGTGCGACAGCGCCCCGATGCGCTGTTCGTTTTCGTCGGCGGAGATGGCACCAGCTATGGTGTGCCGCCACCCGGCGGCGGGTCGTGGAGGGACCATCTCCTGGAATCGCTGGACATACCGCGGGAAAATATTCTCTTTCCCGGCGTGGTGCCGCATTCAGTTTTGCGGCAGCTTTTCCAGATCTCGGCCGCACACCTCTACATGACCTATCCGTTCGTTTTGTCTTGGTCGGTGTTGGAGGCAATGGCGTGCGGCGCTCTGGTCATTGGATCTGATACCGCGCCTGTCCGGGAGGTTATACGCGCCGGCCGGAACGGTCTGTTGGTGCCATTCTTCGACGCCGACGCACTCGCCGAGGCCATTCTTGGCGCCCTGGAGAATCCGCAACGCCACGTCGCGATGCGTGCCGCGGCGCGTCGGACGGTTGAGCGTCGTTTCCGACTAGCGGACTGCCTCGGGCGCCAACAGGATATGCTTGAAAAATTGAGTGGAAAATCACTTCTCCGTCAAGGGTAAGTGTGGATACGAATTATTACTTTGATTTTTTAAGTATATGTGAAGTATTTTTCTTTTATTATTTTGAATGTTACCATTGTGCAGCGCAAAATTAGTTGCTAAGCTTTCGTTGATGGCGCCGGTTAACCTACCAAGCAACTGATTATCCAGCGTCTTTGAACTTTTGTCCCGAAATTATTTTTCAGAGGCAGCGCGTGCAAGATTTGATGTCTACCGGCATAGGGCGGCGACTAGCGGCAAAAAAACTGGTGGCAGCATCGGACCGGGACCGGTCGTACTTCGAGGGAAGCGAAATAGAGCATCTGGTCACCTACCTCGAAACGGATAGGCGCCCTCAGTTGACCTTGCAGAACGCCTTTCCGTTGATTGCCGTCGCCTTTTCCGACGAGGGCGAGGCGGATCTGCAAGAGCGCCTGGCGCTGCTGGGGTCTCTGGGTACGGTGCCCGCGGTTCCCCTCCAGCGGCTTGATCCCGCCAGCAAACCGGACAGTCTCGCGCTTCTGCGAACGTTGGCCGAGGGTGGCGTCGGTCGGCTCGCCCGATACAACGCCTCGATCACTTCGGAGCTGTCGATTCTGCGGCGGGAACGCGAGACGCTGCTGGAAAATTACCGGGCTCTCGAAGACGCGTTCCAGGCGCGAAACTGGGAGCCCGTTTCCGAGATTTTCTCCCACGATCCGTATGTCGACCCAAAGGATGAGGGGATCAGTCAACTGCTCGCCAACGCCTTTGTCGAGCAACTGCTGCCGGTGTCCAGCCTCGGTGTGGCCGGGCTCGCGCTTCATCTGCATTCCGTGCCGAAAGCCAGCGGAGAGCTCGTCGTTGCGTTGCGGTATCTTGAAAGCGGGGAAGGGGTGGCCGAGTGGACCGTCCCCTATGCACAACTCGTTCCGAATTGGAACTTCTTCTCACTGCCGCGAGCCTGCGGAGGCGCGGCACGGACACTCCGGCTGCGGATATCCGCGACCGGACCCGAGACCGTCGGTCTTTCGCTCGGCTATCCGATCGCCAGCGAACGTTATTCGGCGCGGTCGGAACTTCCGCATCCGGATCTCGATCTGCGTCCGCTGGCATTCAAGGTGTTCACGGGACTGCCCGGGGTGAAGCCCGTCACGGCGCCCAACATGATTGCGCCGAGCAGCCTCCTGGAGGGCCAGTACGTCGTCGACTATCGCCTGGCGGTCGACACGTTGAGCCAGATTGCGGACGTTTCGGTCACGCCCATCGTCCCTGATTTCCAGACTGTGCGCTTCCTGGAGCATGAGCATGCCATCGTCTGCCACCCGTTGAAGAGCGGTATATCGGCCGGAGCGGTCAGTCGCGCTGTCGAACCGGGAACGATAT
The DNA here is from genome assembly GCF_049897905.1 of Pararhizobium sp. PWRC1-1. NCBI lineage: Bacteria > Pseudomonadati > Pseudomonadota > Alphaproteobacteria > Hyphomicrobiales > Rhizobiaceae > Pararhizobium > Pararhizobium sp. PWRC1-1. Next base: position 39,981 of record NZ_JAFCXE010000020.1, read on the forward strand.
CCTTCTCTGCAAGCGCCGTTATCGATCATCCGCAAGGCCAGCCCGCGGCGGTCAGCTTCCTACTTGCCCCGGCGAATTCGAATGCGCGTTCCGAAGTGGCTGAGCTTGCGCGAAAGGGCGCAGCCAAGCCGTCGGCATTCTTCAGCGGGTGGCGCGAAGTCACGTCCAGTAAGGTCGTCAACATCAACATCCAGTTGGACGAGCCGGCACGCGGCCCGATGGATCTGATGATCCTCAGTCGTGCAGTTACGGATTCGGTCGATTTCTCCTGGCTCAAGGTGTCCGGATTCAGGCTGGTCAAGCAATCAAAGGAGGCAGCCGATGTCCGGTAACCGGCAATTCACGGACCTGATCGCCGTGGCCATGCCCCTCTACGGTCACGCGGCACTCGCCCTAGAGGCGATAGAGTCCGTTCTTGCCTCGAATCTCGGCAGCTGCCAGGTCGTCATTGTCATCTCGGTCGACGGCGATCCACGGCACGAAACGTTCGATCAACTGTTGCTCTACGCGGCGGCTCATCCTTCCGTCCATGTCATGTTTGGCCAGAACGCCGGGCCGGGCGGTGCACGCAATCGCGCCATCGATTACGTCCTTGAGCACTTTCCCGAGGCGAAGGCTGTCTATTTCCTCGATGCCGACAATCGCGTCCTTCCCGGCACCATCGAAACGCTTTATCGGCAGCTCCTCTCCAGCAACTGTGGGTGGGTCTACACCAATATCGATACGTTTTCGGTAAGCTGGCGCGCCCACTACGGAAACCGCTATTCACGGCTGGTCCACTGCGTCACCGATAATATCTGCGACACGGGCTCGATGATCTCGATCGATGTTTTTTTGGAAGGCGTCCGCTTCAACGACGACAGGCAGAACGGCTTCGAGGATTGGGAGTTCTGGCTGTCCTGCATCGAGCATGGTTTTGTCGGTACACCCTGCCACGACACCGTCTTCGAATACCGGCTGAGGGCGGAGAGCCGCTTCAAGGAGGCGAACCGGGACCGTGCCACGTCGGTAAGCTTCCTGCGCAAGCGCCACATGCCGTTGTTCCAGCGCCCGATGCTGGTGGATTTCGAGCACGAGGACTGCCCGCGCTACCTGTTTGCGCGAACGGAAGACGCCGCGATCTCCTTCTTCACTGATCCCCTCAAGCCACCGACGATGCTTCGCCTTGACGATATCATCCCGGCGTTCTGGGCAAACATTGGCGAACCCGACAACGAACATTTCCCGCCGTTCATGGTGGCCGGAAGTAGTGCAGCGCTCGACTTGCTCCGGCGTTCGCGCATGTTGCCGAACGTGCTTGCCCACCTCGAGCGCCTCAGCGAGACTAGCAACGTTGTCTTCGTGCAACTCGCCAACGATGCCGCCCAGCGTAAGATCGAACCAGTCGGTCTGGGGGCGGGTGGACAAAAAATCGGCCCCGCCGATCTCATTTTCCTTTCGTCCCGGCTCGTTCAGGACGTGGTCCAGAACAACGCGGTGGACTGGTTCGCGTCCATCGGCAACCAGCAGGTATGGCCGACATCGACGGTCCTGAAAGTACGCTTCCCTTTTTCAAGAAGCCTTCCGCGCCGCTCTGTCATCACACCTCAGCAGGTGATAATCAATTGCGTCAACGCGATTGCGGCGAGTCCTCTGCGGGAGACGGTGGGCAAGCGGTGGACCTGGCGTCCGGCGCGACTCGTGCCTTATAGCGATCTGCACAAGGCGCTGCGCAAGGAAATCGGGGGATCACCGGTCCTGCCGCTCGGGCACAGCGAAGGCAAACGGACCGTGGCGCTGCTCGTGCCGAACGCCTCGTTCGGTGGGGCCGAAAAAGTCGTCTATGCGGCCGCCCGGGAATTGAAGGCGGCGGGTTACGAAACCCATCTCTTCGTGCTCGGCACGTCCCGGATGGACGTGATCGATGAATTCGATTCCAGCTTCGACCACATTCACTTCTGGGACGCGGGAATTCCAGCCTGGGGAGGGTCGGGTTCCTTCCTTGGGCAGGACTTTATCGCCGAGGAGCATGCGGTCGACTGGGAGGCGCTCAAGGGACAGCTTTCCGGCTTCGACCTGGTCATCAACAACCATGTGATGGCTGTCCATCCCCTCATCGCCCGTCTTCGCTCTGAAGGTACGCGCACCGCCTGCTATCTTCACGTCGTCGACAACACGGCCTTCAAGAGGCCCGCCGGTCAGCCCTTCGCGGCGATTGCCCACGAGCATTGCTACGATGCCTTCCTGACCTGCTCCGAACAGCTCAAGATTTATCTGCACAGCTACGGCGTCCCCCACGAGAAAGTCTTCGCGGTTGCTAATGGCGCGAGCTTTTCGGTGCCGCCTAAGGTCCTCGCGGAGGTTCTGGCGGTGAGGCGGATCGAGCGCAAGGGCGACCGGTTGCGACTTCTCTACATGGGGCGGCTCGATCAGCAGAAGGGCATCGATCGACTTGCGGCGATACTCGCGGAATTGCGGGCCTCCAACGTCCCGTTCGACGCCCGCGCTATCGGCGGCGAAATCCTCGCTGATTCAAGCGTGTCCTGGAGCGAACGGTTGAAGGATCTAGGCGTTGACGTGCGCCCACCCGTCTTTGCCAGCAAGGACCTGATCAAGGCGCTGGGCTGGGCGGATGTTCTCGTCATGCCTTCACGCTGGGAGGGCGCGCCACTGATGATCGCCGAGGCGCAGCAGCTCGGCTGCGTTCCTATCGCGACCGCGGTCGGGGCTGTGGACGAACTCATTTCCGACGGCGAGGACGGCATCCTCATCGACGCGGCTTCCGATCCTCAAGTCGTGAGGGGGATGGCGCGGATCATCGAGGAGGTGGCGTACAATCGCGAGAGGCTCGCTCCGCTCATGGAGGGCTGCATCAGGACCGCCGCGCGCCGGTCATGGGCTTCCTCCTTCTCAGATTTCATCGCGTGGAGCGATCGCTCCGTCAAAAATTCATCACTGTCGCGCTCCGCGGTCTTTCGCGAGCAGTCGGTGGCAAATCCCGTGGTCGCGGCGCTCGGCTGATTGCCAGGCCGCCTCCCTGAACAGAAAGGTCTAGTCGAATGCGTCCACGAATTCTCGTGACGGGTATTCCTGGTCACTACACACGCCTTGCCAATGGCGCCCAGGGCTTGTCCGTGTCCTATGCGGAGCGGCAGAAGCAGCCGGAAGCAAAAGAGGAGTTTCTGCAGGAGCTGCGCAACATCAGCAACACCGGGAACTACCTCATCGGCGAGGGCGCCCTGCGAGCGCTCGCGCCGCATGCGAAGCAGGTTCCCTTCTGGCATCTCTACAATCTGAGCCAAAGCGGCGGCGGGTTCGATGAGTTCAATGCCAACTTCGACATCTGCGTCTTTACCTGCGCGAACCTCCTGCGCAAGGGGCTCTCCGCGGACGCCGAGGCGGAGGTACTCAGCCGGCTCAACATGCCGATTGTCATGCTAGGCATCGGCCTGCAGAACCGCAAGGACCTGGAGAACAATCTTCCGGAGGGAACAAAGCGGCTTCTCGCCATCTTGAAGGAGCGCGAGCACTACTTCCTGACGCGCGGCCACGAGTCGGCCGGCTTCCTGAAAGACCAGGGCTTCTCCTTCGTGCGACCGACCGGATGCCCTTCCGTCTATTTCATGCCGGACAACATGCGCCGCTCCATGAAGAAACTGTCGAGCGTGGAAATCGGCAAGGCGCGGACAATTTTTTCAGGCTACCTCGGCGGCAATCAGGATGCGATCCTCGACGCCAATGCGCTGGCTCCACAAGGCACCGCGCCGCAATACGTGGTGCAGGATGAGTTTCTTCACTTCGACATGCAGGTGGAGCCAAACGACGAGGGGCGCGTCTACGATTCCGCGTCGGGCCTGATGATCGGCAATCTGACCTATCCCGGCACGGAGCGCGAGAAGCAACGGTTCGAGGTTCGCACTTTCTACGACACCAACCAGTGGCGCGCCTGGGCCTCGTCGATGGACTTCAATCTCGGCCGTCGTTTCCACGGCTCAATTATCGCAATGCAGGCGGCGGTACCGAGCCTGATGGTGGCGGTGGACGATCGCATGCGCGAGATGCTCGGCTTCACCGGCCTACCCGCCGTCGATATCGACGAGATCGACAAGGCAGAAAACCGGGCAGAGTTCGTAGCCGATCATCTGGCAAAGCTCAACACGAGCGAGCTTATCGATCGATATTCCGACCGCGAGCGCGCCTTCCGCACGACGCTTCGTGAAATCGGCATCGCCAACTAATGGCGCAAAGGCCACCATTTATCGGTTCAAGGGATAGTTATGCGTATTTTGCTCACGGGAATTCCGTCTTATCTGCAGAGAACGATTGGGCAGGTTTTGGGCACGACTGTCGTCCATCGGCCCTATTTTGAAGAGACCAGTACCAAGAAGGACCTGATTTCCCAGGTCAGGCGGATTGCCAATACCGGTAACTACCTGATCGGAGAGGGCGCGGCCGAAAGCCTGCGCGGTCATGACGTCACTTACCTTCCCTTCTGGCACCTCGCCAACAACCGGGAAGCGGAAGACCTCTACGAGCGCGTCAACCGCGAGTTCGATATTTGCGTTTTCGCCTCCGCCAATCTCTTGCGGCCAGGTTATTCCGCGGACCTGGAAGCTGAAGTCTTTGCCAAGCTGAAGATGCCGGTCGTGGTGATGGGCATTGGCATCCAGCGCAAGGAGGGACTGAAGGAACTGCTGCCGGCCGGTACGCTCCAGTTCCTTGAGGTCTTGAAGAAAAAGGAGAGCTTCTTCCTTACCCGCGGTTATTTCACCGCCGAGTTTCTGAGGGAACAGGGGATGAAGTTCGTCAAACCGACCGGCTGCCCATCGCTCTATTTCGCTCCGAACGAGATGAAGCGGTCACTTGCCGCGCTTGCCAATCCGGGACTGGCAGAAGCCCAGAAAATAACCTTCGGCGGCTATCTTGGCAGCGTTGCCGATACGATCGTCGACGCGCATGCCTTGCTTAAGCCTGACAGCGTCGCAAGCTATGTCGTCCAGGACGAGGTGGTTGCATATAACCTCTCGCTGACCGGCGACGACAATGACATTGTGTATGATCGGGCGAGCGGGCGCATCACTGGCGCGACCGAATACAAGCATTCGGAAAAATGGCAGCGGAAATCCGAGCTGCTGGTGTTTTTCGACACGAACCAGTGGCGGGGCGCGATGTCCTCGCGCGATCTTTGCTTCGGCCGCCGTTTCCACGGCTGCATCATCGGTATGCAGGCCGGCACACCCGCCCTCATGATCGCCGTCGACGACCGCATGCGAGAAATGCTGGAGTTCATCGGCTTCCCCTATATAGAGGCTGCGACCTGGAACCGGGAAGCGGACAAGCGCCCATACCTGTCGAGCTTCCTCGCCAAGATAGACACGCAAGCCGTGATCGACCGCTATTCCGCTTGCGAGGCGAATTTCCGAGATGCTCTTGGGCAGATTGGACTGTGAGAGGATGAAAGCGGTGGCGCGAATGGGCGCGCGCCTCGCTTGCGCGCTGGCAGTGTTCTGGGCCTTTTCACCGGCGCCGCCGGCAAACGCAGACGATGTGTTCCCCGATCGCATCGGCATTAACCGGGTAAACCTCGCCTGGGTTTCCCGCGCCGATCAGAAGCGCGTGCTGAAGGAAATTGCGGCAAGCGGTATCACTCATGTCCGACTTTCGCTGTCGAGGCCGGTGGATAAGAGCATCGACGCGCTCGAAATCGCGGACCGGCTGGGGCTGAAAATCCTTATCGAGATCCAGCTCGGCAACAAGGACTACTATCCGGCGGAGGTGCGCCCTCGCACCGGTTTCGGGCGCATCTGGGATGTTCGGCGACTTTCGGATCTAGACCTCGATCTTTACCGAGCGCAGCTGCGCTCGGCGCTTCGCCGCATTGATGGCATGGGCATCCGCATCGACGCCTTCGAGCCCGGAAACGAAATAAACTACAGCGCCTACAATGGCGACCTCGTCGTCTACGAAAAACCTGGGCGGCAGACACCGCGCAGCGTTTCGGAAATCGCAAATCGCTCGGACTTCGAGCGTGGGCTCGACGCATATGTCGGCGCCATCCGGATCACCCGGGAGGAGTTGCAGGCGACGGTGCATAACCGGGGCGCGCTGCTGATTTCCGCGGGACTTTCCGATGTTGGCGCAGATGAGGCCGACTTCCGCGGGATGGAGCGGCTCGATCCTGATGCGTTCGTCTCACTCCTGCGGGAACGGGGGATCGACGCGCTGATCGACGGCTATGGCATTCATGTTTATCCGGGGCGCAAAGGCGAAGCGGCTCTAGCGCGGTATGTGACGGCGCTTCTCGACTTTTGCCAGCCTGAAGGGGAGGGCAAGCCGTGCTGGGTTACCGAATGGGGCATTGCCAACACCGCGCTTTCTTGTCCAATCGATGACCGGGAGCGAGAAGGGGCGATCCGCGCGATGCGCCGCGTCTTTGGGCAACGCATGGCGCAGCGAACGCTGAAAGCGGTCTTTTACTATGATTGGGATACCCAGCCGGTCTACAGCGTCTGGCGTTGCGGTGCCTTGAGCCCGGCCGGTGTTGCGGCCACCGAACCGGATGCCGGTGAAGGATCGGTGAGATGAACAATGTGATCTGTCCCCTCCAGTATTCTCGGCCCGCGCGTGGCCGCCGAGGGTGAAGCGTGGAAATGGCGACGGGAGAACCTGCATGAAAGGGATCATTCTGGCAGGCGGCACCGGAGGCACTACTTCATTGGCCGATTTCGCGCGCCATGTGCTCTCCTCTCGCCGCGCTCGTGGGGGGGCGTGGGCTGGGGTTCGTGACATAAAAGCCGCCGAATTTCCCGTGCAAGCACCGCGCCCATGGACACGCAACTGTCCACCACCAAGTTCGCCTCGACATTCGGCTGGACCATGCCGCATTGGCCGCTGTCGCTTGACGAGACGGTGAGACAGTTATTCCAGGACGCCGCGGGTTAGCAAATGCCCACAACTCCGCGGCGCGCCGCATTCAGATGATGGGCAACGGCGTCCGTGTCGCTGCCGCGTCGATACCTCCGGGGCAGGCTCGTTTGCCCCAGAGCGGAATCGTTGCATAGGCGGTCACACGTATGCGCCCCTGCACAGGATAAGGCGATGCCGCAAAGCAGGCCCGAAAGCCATCCTGTCACGAAAACAACTCCCGGAATAGGAGGGGGCCAGCTTCGTCCTCCGCAAGGGCGGCCTGATTAGCTGCCTCGCGGAGTGTCTGAAAGTCGGCCTGGTCCCCGACCCTGGTACCGCCAAGCCGAACCGTCACCGATATATGGCGCTCTTGCCCGGCTGTGAAGGTTGTCTCGTCTATCCGCGCGCGGATGCGCTCGCAGATGTCGCTGGCGTTTTCTGTTGTTGTGCCTGGCAGATATATCCCCAGTTCGTCGGAGGCAAGGCGGGTGACGAGATCACCATAGCGCACAGAAGAATGTACGATCCGAACAATCGATTGAAGCAGCGTATCTGCCCATTGCGGGCCATAGCGACGACCGATCTCATCGAAATTGCCGACCCTAAGAACGAGCATGATGCCATCCGGGTTTTCAGCAGTGCTCAGGCGCCTGCGGTCTATCGCATGCTCGACCGAGCTCGCAAATGCGTTGGCGCGCAGTGTACCCGTGACGGGATCATGACTGAGTGCGTGCTGAAGTTCTTTTTGGATCTCACGAAGCGCTTCGTTGCGTTGAAAAAGCGCCAATTGAAGCGGAAATGTAACAGCTGCCGTTATTGACGCCACGGTGGTCAATTCTGCCCAAAGCGGACGGTCGGGAATAAGCAGGCTTAATACGCAAACTACTGCGATCGCCCCAACGGCGCAGGCAAGGGCGCCGAGCGTTGCTGTCTTGATACGCGGGACGATTGCGGCTTGGCGAGAATGAAATTGCAGAGTCATCGGTTAATGGAGCTTTTGCATGGGGTGCTATCTTTGAAGGCCTCGGTGAAAATATCAGGTGAATAAATCTGATGGCATTTTAGCAATCGGCTACGCAAAACTTGACCAGCACACCAGCCGGAGGGCGGGCCTGTGAAGTCCATGCAGCCAATGCCCTCGTTTAAAAGCCAATTCGCAGCAAGTAGTTGCTTCTAACAAAGAAAACTATGTAGCAGCAGTTCAATTCCCATCAATCACAGGTCTTGGGTTCGAATCCTGTCAAGGCGACAAAAAGTACTGCCGGAGTCCGGACTCAGCATTGCCGGGCATGCGGGTCGTGGTCGAAGGGATCGAAACCGATGCAAATCGTGATCAGTTCTCGTCGTTTGGACTTAAGCTTGGGTCGGCATGCAGAGATTAACGTCGTCCGCTCAGAGCTTGACGGTGGGTCAGGCGGCGCCAATTCGGCTGCCGCCTGTCTTATGTGCTCGGTGGTTTCGTTCTACCGACTATGCGGGTCGCTGTGGCGCTTGCTACGTTGGGCCACAAGAATGCCAGTTTCAGGTGCCAGCAGATCATGTTTTTCCGCAAAGGTGACAAACACCGCCCGCGCCGTATGCGCTTCGATATCACCGCTCAGCGCCGCCCGGCAGGCCTTCAGCGCCAGCTCGCGCGCTGGGTCGGTTGGATTTCGCCAGTCCATCAGGATCTGGTAGGCGCGCATCACTGAATTGACCTCGGTCGGGACACCGAGACCCAGAAGGATCGTGACAGGTTTCTCAAACATATCGGGTTTCATCGGCTGCTCCTTTCCGTCTGCCCGATTGTCTTGGTGAAAAGCGGAGAGCGCTGTAGGCGCTCCGCTTCTGGTCATGTCCTGGCAAGCAGCGCCGGCTGCGACGGCAATCTTTCGAATGCACGGGCGATGAGTGTGCCCTCAGCAGTTTTGATGTCTGGCCGCGGCGTTTCCTGATTCCAAGACAAAGTTTTTCACTAGGCGTTTCTTCATGGCAGATGCCTTACGCGACCTGACGTTCTGCTTCGATCTGCAGCGGAGCAGTTTGCTCGCCACCCGTGCCGATTGCGATCTTGCGCGGCTTCATGGCCTCGGGGATCTCGCGTTTCAACGCGATGCACAGGAGGCCGTTGACCAGCGAGGCTTCTTCTACCTTCACGTGGTCAGCCAGTTCGAAGCGACGCTCGAACGAACGTCCGGCAATACCGCGGTGCAGATATTCGCCATCTTTCGCCTCAGCCTTGCTACCCTTCACGACCAGAACGTTGCGTTCCTGCATGATGTCGAGATCGGAATCGCCAAAGCTCGCGACCGCCATTTCGATGCGGTAATCGTCGTCACTCGTCTTGACAATGTCATAGGGTGGCCAAGTGTCGATCGCCTGCAGGCGCTGGGCGTTGTTCAGCAAATTGAACACGCGGTCGAAGCCGACGCTGGAGCGATAGAGTGGTGCAAAATCAAGATCGTTTCTCATAACCAAATCCTCCGTAAAGCGATAAGGAATGGAGACGCGGAAACTCGGGTCCCCAGTTGTGCCAGCCCCGGTCGGCGACTGACGAAAATGATCTAATTTTGAGAAAATCGAGTTTCAAGATTTCGGGGTAAATTTTTTTTCAGGTGGTTTCAAGGCAACCCGCTGTCGGCCAACAGCATCGAAACTTGCTTATCCGTACCATGGCGTCTCTTATCCGGTTTACCTGGTAAATGGGGTGCCGGAGATCGAAAAGCAGGCAGACTACTCCCGGCCGCAAATCAGTCGTTCCACCTGCATTTGCTACTGACGTTTTGTAATAGCTGAGTCGTTGGTTCTGAACTCTTCAACGTGCCCATGGGCGAACCACCGATAAAGTCCTGCGACGCTTGCGGTCAGCACAAGGAGGTCACGTGTCTTTGGCCCCAACTCCCCTTTAGTTGCTACGCTTCCCAGGCCAGGCCGTGAGCGCGAGATCGATCAGCCGCTTCAAACTCGCATTGCAGGCGCCATCGCAGGCCTGTGCGGACATGCCTTGTATAATCGCGCCATAGAAGCGCGCGAGCGTATCGGTATCGGTTTGCGCCGGCAATTCGCCTTCCTCGACGGCACGGTCAAAGCGGACTTTGAGAGTCTGCATCGACGTCTCGCGCAATGCCGCCGTCATCCGCGCGATGGACGCATTTTCTTCCGCATGCTGGAGGACGGCCGTGGAGACCATGCAACCTCGCGGCTTGTCCGGTTGGGTGTCACCGTCAGCTATATCGTAAAGATAGAGGCTTAGGGCTTCGTGCGCTGGAAGGTTGGATGCTAAGATTTCCAACCGGCGGCTGTTTTCGCGGGCAATGCTGAAGTCGAGGGCCTGACGGTACAATTCTTCCTTTGATCCAAACATCGAATAGAGAGTCGGCGGATTGATCCCCATGGCCTTCGTGAGGTCGGCGGTCGAGGTTCCTTCGTAGCCGCGCTCCCAGAACAAGCGTGCCGCAATGTCGAGCCCTACGTCGCGATCGAGCACGCGCGGTCTGCCTCGTTTGCGGACTGGATCCCTCATTAAAATAGTGACTCCTATTAAATTGTTGACAGGCGGCTTTCAGTTCTTATTATAGAGATCACTATTTAATTTAGCAACGGAGTGATCCATGTCCCTAAGACTAGCAAACAAAATAGCCCTCATCACTGGAAGTTCGCGCGGTATCGGCCGCGCGGCTGCTCTTGCGTTTGCGAAGGAGGGGGCGGCGCTGATTGGCGTGCACTACACCGCCAACGCGGATGCGGCCAATGCAACCGTACGGGACATTGAGGCGCTTGGCGTCAAGGCCGTCGCGGTGAAGGCCGATCTCAGACAGGGCAAAGACGCGGCCGACAGCCTCTGGGCGCTGTTCAGCGAAGCCGCGCGTACGGAGACGGGATCGTCTGCTCTCGATATTCTGGTGAACAATGCCGGCATCGCGCCCGCACTGCCGTTGAAGCAGACAAGCGAAGCTGCTTTCGACGAAGTGATGACGATTAACTACAAGGCGCCGTTCTTCCTGATCCAGGCAGTGGCGGACGACATTCGTGACAACGGCCGCATCATCAACGTCTCCACTGGGTTTACGCGAATCGCGGCGCCGACCCATCCCGCCTATGCGGCGTCCAAGGGGGCGCTGGAAACATTGACACTGGCGCTGGCACCTGAATTTGCCGCTCGCGGGATTACGGTCAATGCCGTGCTGCCGGGTGTGACGGAGACGGATATGAATGCCGAGTGGCTGGCATCCCCGGATGCGCGCGCCGGCGCCGAAGCCCTCTCGGTCTTCTCACGTGTCGGACAGGCGGAGGACGTCGCCGACGTCATCGCCTTCCTCGCATCGAACGATGCGCGTTGGACAACGGGCCAGATGATTGATGCGACGGGTGGCGCCCGGATCTGATCGATCCCGACACTCCGCTATGTTTGCAGCAATTCAAACCACTGCAGAGGATGAATGGTTGACGAGGAGCCGGTTGAGGTCTGGTTCCCCGTCAGTCCACCAAACAGCATCTCGCCCCCCGAGCGCGATTCTGTCTTCATCAACTCGGCGGAGCGCATGCCCCAAGTTGGCGGAATCACCGCCGCCGCGACATCAACTCATCGACAAGACGCCGACTGCGAATCTGTTTCGCTTGACACTGAATGAAATGCCTATGGTTCAGATCCTTTCAACGCCTCAAACCATTGCAAGCTGCGAACGCTTCGACAGCTATGCGCGCCCATTTTGGCCGTTCCCGCCAATAACCTTGGCTTCAGCAAGCGGACGTTGCTCGGCTAAGTCGAGTGGTAGCCTGAGCGTAGTCTGAGATTTAAAAACCTGCTTTTCAGAGCGTTGCAGTCCGCGTCGGCCCCGATGGTGGAGAGGCATACGACCCTTTCAGGGCGGGCAGCAAGGAGAGCAGTCGTCACACCAGATATTCGGCGCATCGTCCTCGGGATCGATCCTGCCCTGCTCCATCGCCATGTCGATCGGTTTGAAATTTCCGGACCGCCCTTGCGGTTTGGCTGCCCGCGCATGAACCGGCGTATTCGCAGGGGCTGTACCGGCTGCCAGCAAGAGGCTGCCGCGTGCCAACAGGCTTCTGCGTGAGATCGCATTCATGGACTATTCCTTCTCTGCAATGCCGGAGATTTACGCGGTTCCGGCATGCCGCTGGTGCCGTCTGGGCGCTGAGGAAGTCGTTACGGGACGAAGAAAGATGATTCACGCGCATTAAAACCAAAGGTAAGATGACTTAAAATCATCATGAAAAGACGGTCGGCGAAGACCACCTTGCGCCGGAGAGAGGGCATGAGTTTCGACACGCGGCTGGTGACCGGGTCGGCGTTTTCGGGGCGGCGATGGAAGCGGGCAATTTCGTGCGGGCCGCGGATGTCCTCGGCCTCACGCCATCGGGGGTCAGTCGTGCGGTAGCGCGGCTCGAACAACGCGTCGGCGTCAGATTGTTTGACCGCAATCCGCGTGAAGTTACGCTGACCGAATAGGGCGCCCGCTTAGCCTCGCCTGGCTTAAATCAGCGCTAGCAATAGTTCCGTTTACATGGACAGAGGCATGCAGCACGATTGAGCGGCATGCATCAGCTCTGGGCCACGTTTCAGTTCGGACCGTCTGACGCCGGATTACGATGTGGACCGCTGTTCGCCAATCGATGTTCTTCAGACGCTTAGGTGTCACGTATGACCAGAACATGGTTCGGATCCCATCAAGGCATATGTGGTTTGCCAATCCGTGTACTTAAAACCGTGGTAGCCAAAGCCATGGCGAGCTTGCACTTGCCGTACTCCCGAAGAGTTCGCGTGCACCTGTCGGTTGGACAGCCTTTGATGCCGCAACCGCATTCATCCTACCGCTAGGCGCAAGCCCCGTAAGTGCTCCACCAGCGCTCTCAGTTTCGGCGCCATGTCGCGGCGGCTCGGATAGTAAAGAAAGAAGCCGGGAAAGCGTGGGCAGAATTCTTCCAAGATCGGCACCAGTTCACCGCGTGCGATCGTATCCCGAAAACTGTCCGCCATGCCAAAGCTGATCCCGGCTCCTGCCGCCGCGAGCTTGATCATCAGCGCCATATCTGTGGTCGTGATCGTATCCGCCACCGCCACCGAGAACTCCCGGCCATCCTCTTCGAACTCCCAGCGGTACGGTGCGAGGCTCGCCGCCCGACGCCAGCCGATGCAGCGGCGGCTTGCAAGTTCGCTAGGGTGGCGCGGCGTCCCGAACTGTTCGAGATAGCCCGGCGACGCCACGGCGAGTTGCCGCTGCGCACCCGAGACCGGCACGGCGATCATGTCCTGGGCAATGACTTCCCCGAGCCTCACCCCGGCATCATACCCTTCCGCGACGATATCGAACTCCTCGTCGGTAACGGTGACATGCATCGTCACATCCGGGTTTTCCCCCAGAAAGGAGGCCAGCAGCGGCCCGGACAGAAAGCTCTCGGCAATCGACGAAACCGCAAGCGTCAGCCGTCCACGCGGCCGCCCGCGAAGGTTCGCGGCCGCCTCTATGGCGCCCTGCATATCGAGAAGTGCGGGAGCCGCCTCGGCATAGAGCCGCTCGCCGGCCTCCGTCAGCGCCACGCTGCGGGTCGTACGGCTGACCAGCGCAATACCTACCGTCTCTTCGAGCCTGCGGATCGTCTGGCTGACGGCAGAGCGTGTGACGCCCATCCGGTCGGCAGCGGCGCGAAAACTCTTTTCCTCGGCAACGAGAGCGAACACGGCAAGCGCGTTAAAGTCCGGCAGCATTGGTTAGCTATCCTTACCTCGCAATGAAGAAATAGGCGGCTTATCACGACAATGCCCCACGCTTATCTTCCTTACACCCGCAATGAAGCGGACGAAAGAGGAGAAAGTCATGGACAAGGTTGTTCTCATTACGGGCGCCTCCAGCGGCATCGGTGTTGGAATTGCTCACGAACTGGCAAAGGCCGGCGCGACCGTCGTGCTCGGCGCCCGCCGCACCGACCGTTTGGAAGCCGTCGCCGAGGAAATTCGTGCGGCCGGCGGCAAGGTCATGACCCGCAAGGTCGATGTGACGGATCGTAGCGACGTGGCAGCTTTCGTCGAGGCCGCCCGCCGGGAATTCGGCCGTGTCGACGTCATCGTCAACAATGCCGGCGTCATGCCGCTGTCGCTGATGGCTTCGTTGAAGGTCGATGAATGGGACAGGATGGTCGACGTCAACATCAAGGGCGTGCTCTACGGCGTCGCCGCCGTCCTGCAGGAAATGACCGAGCGCGGTTCGGGCCAGATAATCAACATCGCCTCTATCGGCGCACTGACGGTGTCACCGACGGCTGCTGTCTACTGCGCCACCAAATATGCGGTCCGTGCCATTTCCGATGGCCTTCGCCAGGAAAACGACAAGCTGCGTGTTACCTGCATCCATCCGGGCGTCGTGGAAAGCGAACTGGCCAGCACGATCACTGATCCGAGCGCGATCGAAGGCATGAAGACATACCGCGCCATAGCCATCACGCCCGATGCCATCGGCCGCGCCGTCCGCTTTGCCATCGAGCAGCCCGAGGATGTCGACGTCAACGAGATAGTCATCCGTCCAACCAGGGCAGCGATCTGACCAGTCACTCCGGAGCCAGCCAGTCAAACAGGAGGTTATCATGTTTCAGCAAATCAGGACCCATGTCGCGGCGGCCGGTGCTGCCTCGCTTCTCGGCCTCTTTCCCGACGCCGCTCTCGCCCAGACCACGGACGAAAGGCGGGAGCGCGGGGCCGCGGTGATCCACAGCCTGAACAACGGCATGACGCAGCCAACGCTTGAAGGCATGCGGCGGGAATTCCCGTTCCTGGCCGAGGCGACCGAAGCCTATGCACTGGGCGACGTCTGGTCGCGCCCGGGTCTCGACAACCGGACACGCCAGCTCGCAGCGGTAGCTGCCTTCGCCGCCATCGGCGAGACGGCTTTCATGAGGGTTCATGCCGGCTATGCGCTCAATATCGGCGTGCCGGAGGAAGAGCTTAAGGAGGTCATCTACATAGTGACCGTACCGGCGGGCTTCCCCAAGGCAATCGCCGCCTCCCAGGTACTGTCGCAGCTCTTTGAAGAGCGACGTCAAGCCCGCGGCGGCGGACCCGCCGAACAAAGCCCCGCGACGGCGACAGGGGAGGAGGCTCGGCCATGAGTAATCCAATCCTGATCATCGCCACCGCCGCGTCTCTCGGCGCGGTGGCTCATATCGCCAAGGCAGAGGACACAATGCCAATCCAATCCAGCACCCAGGCCCAGCCGCAGAACCATGTCTATCTTGGCATGTGGGTCACCAGCGACGGCCACATCCGGCAGGAACTCCTGCCAACGGGCCGCTACGACGAGGCCCGCGGGGATCGTCAAAATGCCTACCAAGGCCACTACGTTGTAGCCGGCAATCACATCGACTACTGGGACGACACGGGCTTCACTGCCGACGGCACGTTTGTCGACAAAGACACGCTGCAGCACGGCGGTATGATCTTTTACAGGGAAAAGCCTTAGCTCTGCCAACTTCGTCTCAGCGGCGGTGAGCTGCCCTTGACCAACAAGGGAGGGCTTCCTGGATGAGAGTGGCGTCGGTACTTGCGCGATGCCACTCCTCAACGCCCGAAAAGTGATCTCCACCAAAACTTCCACTGAGCGCACATCCATTGAAACACCGGGATGCTCGCGGCCAAATGCGTCACTCCACCTTTGCTTGCGGGCGCTGAGAGCGCGGGAAGGCTGGTACGTTGGTCGTCTCATTGACCTATCACGCCGCCATGCCCTCTCGTTGTCAATCCTAATCGGAAGGCGGTCAGACATCTGGCGGCCCGAATACGTCATGCTGCCAAGCCTAAGTTAAGCCTGGACGAAACAAATTCATGCGGATGGGCAATCCGGTGTCAGGGTCGTCGATTCTGATCTCTCCAAGACCTGTCAACCTTGATTCCGGCGGAAGGGGCACTCTTTGTCCAAACTTTACAACAGATGACACGACATGTCCTGATCCAGCACTATGCGCTCAGATGACGAAGTCGAAGCGTCCGAACCGACCGTCGCCGGTTTCGTTTACGGTAAGAAGCAGGGACTCGTGGAAAATCCGATCATCGGCATTTCCCGGCTCGTTGGAAAGAAGAGTTGGGTGGTCAGGACACTTCCGCGGGAGCGTTGTACCTTGAAGTGGAAATGACGTGTGCGACCAGGATACAGCGCCGGCACGACGGTGTTGAACCACCAACGTCCCTGCGCGTTGGTAAACTGATGTCCGCGCAAGCGAAAGCTTTCACGGTCGTATTCGCCGTTTTCATCAGCGTGCCAAATCTCCACAAGGCTCCCAGGTAGCGGCTGACAGCGATTGTCGAAGACAAACCCTGCAACGGTTATCCGTTCGCCACTAGGCGAACCCGGATACAGACTGTGACTGAGCGGTGCTTTCGGCTTGAAGAAGGGGCCGGCTTCCCGTTCAAGGGTTAATCCGTCCTCGTCATCGCAAGCGCGGGTAAGGGGCAGATCTGGTGCCGCCTGCGCGAACGCCCGCAAATTGCCGACGTCAATGAAAGGCAGCGAAAGAAAAGCTGTAAGAAGAGAGCGTCGGGTCGCGGACAAGGTATTTTCCCGTTTTGAAAGTTTGTTTGTACACGAGGTGATGGCAGACTGAGATTGCTGTTGGCCTATTGCAGCCGCCTGGAAGCGTTGGCCTGCGCCTCTCTGATGAGACCAGAGTACATCGTCTCCTTGCCGGGATACCACGGCATGGTCGCGATGGTGGCAAAACCAGGGATCGTTTCCATATGCGCGACCATTCGTTTGCGCATGCTTTCGTCCGGAAGTGGGCCGGTCATCGCCTGGACATTGTCGCTCATATGATCCGGATTTGACGTGCCGCACAGCACGCTTGAGACCGCAGGATGCGCCATGACCCACTTGAGGAAAAACTGAGCCCAGCTTGTCGCCCCGAATTCCTGTGCGAAATCCGGTAGAGTGTGTCCTTCGACCACCTTGATCAGCCGTGCCTTTTCGAGGGGGAGATTGATCAGAACACCGACGCCCTTGTCGGCCGCGGCAGGCAGCAGGCGTCGCTCGGCGTCGCGATTGAAGATCGAGTAGTTGGTCTGGATGAAATCGACATCGCCCCGTTCGACGATGGCCGTCAGTGGATCATGCGCTGCCGACTCGTGATGGGTCACGCCGACATGGCGTATCAGGCCATCCTGCTTCCATGCCTTCATCAGAGGGATTACGACGGGCGCATTGGTGATGCTGTGGCACTGCATGAGATTGATCGTGTGCCGCCAGGTGCGCAGCCGCGACTGCCGTAAGCTTTCCACGGCGTGGCTTTCGTCGCCGAGATATTCTCCCGTGGCCCAGACCTTGTTGGCGAGGAACATCTCGTCCGATCCCGGAAACTCGCCCATGAACTGGCCGACGCTGACTTCAGCCGAGCCGTAGAGCGGCGATGTGTCGACGACGCGGCCGCCTGCGGCGACATATCTCTCGAAGACCTGACGGAGATTGTCGCGGCGATCACCCGGCTTCAGATCGAAGGTCAGAAATGTCCCGAGGCCCAGGGCGGTGACCCTTTCACCGGTGCGCGGCAAGGTGCGGGTCAGCACATCCGGGTTCGATCCTGAGGCGGGGGAAGCTGCATTCGTATCCTGTGCCGTGGCGGGGGCGTGGGCAGCCAGGGCCAGCCCGGTTGCCGCCGCTCCAACTGTTCCGAGAAAGCCGCGCCGGTTGATCTTCGACTGGTCCATGAGAGATCTCCTGTTCGTTTACTGTTGGTTTCAGAACTGCCAGTTGGCAGGGACCCAGGCGTAGCCGCCATCGGTCTTGAGCATCCGGCCGAGGCCCGGAAACGGAAAATGGAAGCCCAGCACCGGAATGCGATCGGCGGCCGCCCGGTCGAAGATGCGACGGCGAGAGGAAAGTGCCGTCTCCTTGTCGCGGTCAGGGCCTGGAAGCCAGGGATTGTCGACGTTGACGAGCGGGTGGTAGGCGAGGTCGGCGGTCAACAGCAACTGGTCGGTTCCGGAGTGAACGAGGAAGGTCGCCATTCCCGGCGTGTGGCCGGATGCAACAATTGTTATCAGCCCCGGTACGATTTCGGCGCCGGCCTCA
Source organism: Pararhizobium sp. PWRC1-1 (assembly GCF_049897905.1). Classification (NCBI taxonomy): domain Bacteria; kingdom Pseudomonadati; phylum Pseudomonadota; class Alphaproteobacteria; order Hyphomicrobiales; family Rhizobiaceae; genus Pararhizobium; species Pararhizobium sp. PWRC1-1. Next base: position 57,914 of record NZ_JAFCXE010000020.1, read on the forward strand.
TATAACTCGACATCGTTCATGACCGGTTCGAGGCTGCTCTTGATGGCTGCAGCGAAGCGCAAACGGAATTCCTCCGGGACCGGCATGTAGGACAGATCCGGATCTGTGTGGACGAAGAAATCCCAGTCCGCCTTCGGCAAGAAGACAGTGGCACGGGGGAAAGCCTTGCTGCCGTCAGCGGTCCGGAGATTACCGACATGGTCGGGATGGGTGTGTGAGATGACGATCGTATCGATGTCCGCCGCACCAAGCCCAATTGCTGCCAGGTTTTCGAAAATCCGGCCGCCATTCGGACCCATCGTGGCGCCGGCGCCAGCTTCGATGAGAATCCGTCGGCCGCCGGTTTCGATCAGAAGGGTATTCAGGTTGAGCGTCATATGATCACTGGGTAGGAATGCACGTTGCAGTACGGCCTGAAGCTCTGCTTCAGGCGCATCACTTGCATAGACCCGGGGCGGGCCACCGATGACACCATCGCTCAGGACCGTTGCATTGATTTCGCCGACCCGAAAACGATAGTGGCCGGCATTGCCGCTCATAAATGTTGCTGCCTGCGCATGTGCGACACCGCGACTGCCTGCAACAAACATGCTCGATGCGCCAACGACAGCGGAGAGCATGACAGCGCGCCTCTTGAGAGTGAACGCGTTCATTGGAGTTCCCTTCCTTCATAATGGCTCGTGCCCGGTCCGCCACGTGCCGGACGGCATCTAAGAAGGACCGGCACCAAGGACGCCGATCAGCGCGTTAGAGTTGACGACATATTGAGCATGACACGGGGTCGTCGCGCTGATAAGGCACATAAATTCGATCAGCTTGATTAGGTAAACTTCGCAATGAGCCAGCTCCGTCTCGATAGCTTTGATGTTTTCGCGACCATCGTGCGCTGTGGTGGTTTTCGCGCTGCGGCGCTTGAGCGTGGCGTTTCGTCGTCCGCCTTAAGTCAAACGATCAATGCCCTGGAACAGTCACTGGGCATTCGCCTCCTCAATCGAACAACGAGGAGCGTATCCCCGACGGAGGCAGGGCAGCGCCTTCTGGATCGCCTCGCTCCGGCTTTGGGCGATATCCGGCTTGCGATCACGGAGGTCGATGAGCTGAGGGACAGTCCATCCGGAACGTTGCGGATCAACGCGCCGGCCCCCGCGGTCGATCACCTCCTGTGTCCCCTCCTGTTTGACTTCATGCAGACCTACCCTGCGGTCAAAGTCGAAGTCGTGAGTGACGCCGCGGTGATCGACATCGTGGAACACGGTTTCGATGCCGGCGTCCGTTTTGGCAAGCAGTTGGCGCAAGACATGATTGCAGTTCCATTGGGTCTGCCGCTCCGATATGCGATCGTCGCCTCACCGGACTATATCGAGAGACATGGGCGACCGGTCACGCCACAGGATCTCATTCAACACGACTGCATACGGCGCAGGTTTCCGGGGGGCACGCTGGTGTCTTGGAAATTCGGCAACGGAAACGATGAGATGAACATCAGCCCCGAAGGGCGTCTTACACTCAGTACAGCTCATAACGAGCTTCAGGCGGCACTGGCTGGCAGGGGGGTCGCGCATGTTTTGGAAGACTATGCGAAGCCTCATATCAGCGCTGGAAGACTGATAGAGGTTCTTCCCGATTGGAGTCCGACATTGCCTAGCTGGTTTTTATATTATCCCAGTCGCCGCCTTCCAGGCGCCGCCATGCGAACGTTCCTGGATTGTGTAAAGACCTATAATTGGCGCGCCAACGCGGACGCAATATACCTGGCTGGAGCTCCGCATTTGAAGACCTGAGTTCCGGTAATCGTTAGCCCCAGGACAATATCTGGACCTACGGAGCATGTATCAGATACCGGATTGCTCGCAAGTTGGGCATCGACGTTGGGCTTGATATCGGGCGGGGGCCAGAAGATACGGATTTCTACATCCAGTTCGGCCATGCCTGGGCGCGGACCATGGATTGAACCGGAGTCCGCATTCTTCAAGTAGCTCCTCGATCATCGGCGCTCGGAAATCTGCGGTCATCCCTCGACACAAACGCTCACGGTGTGAAGATCTTTCTGACATTTGAAAGAATCTCGGGCTCGCAATTTGACGATCAGATAAAGCTTACCGATCCTGCACATAATGAGCTTTCCGGTAATGCTGGCAACGACATCCTATTGCTGGCCGCGGGTGCCAATACCCTCGATGGTGGCACTGGCAATGACAGGCCTAAGGGTGGAGCGGGCGCCGAAAAATTCGTCTCCACCGAGGGGACAGATACCCTCGAAGGTGGAACCGGCAGCCGTTGGCGGTGAATGAAGTCTCATCGATCCATCGTGCTGCCCCCCAGAAAGTCATATCATAAAGGTTCAAAAGTGATCGTGAAATTCGTTTTGGGCGGTTGTAATTTCTGCCTGCTCCGGTCCGTAAAGCGGGCCTATGTCCCCGTGCTGCCAAACTGTGCCGGAAAGACGGGGTGACGTACGCGATGCCCGCGCCGATGACGGCAAGTCCTACGCCTTCGAGACTGGAATCCGTTCAGCGGCTTCCAGGGATGGTTCGCGAAGCCGCACGCGTCGCCGGCCGGTACCGCAGCAGTCCCCAAAACCGTTCCAGATCCGCAGAGACAGGTATCATTGCTGCGATGCTGCAGCTTCCAGATCAAGGGCAGCTTGATCGCCAAAGGCAACCAAGTCGCAAAAATGGCCGCCAGTTTAGCCGATATTCCCGGCACAACGAGGCGCCGGCCGGATTTGAATCCGCGCCATGTGCATTGGGCGACGTACTCTGAATCAAACTTAGGCAGAATTTTAAAGAGCGCGACACGATTGGCGCCGGACTTCTGGAGGAATTCCGTCGACACCGGTCCGGGCGCCGCACAGGTAACAGTCACACCGGTACGGCGCAGCTCCTGGTGCAGCGCTTCCGAAAAGGAAAGCACGAAGCTTTTGCTGGCGTAGTACAGCGCCATGTTGGGTCCCGGCACGAACCCCGCTATCGAGCCGAGATTAGTCACCCCACCGCGCCTCCGCGCCACCATGCCGGGCAGGAACCGTAGCGTAAGCGCAGTGAGTGCCCGAATATTGAGATTGATGATCCCGAGCTGATCGTCGACGGGAAGTCAGCAAATCTCCGACGAGACGTCGCGGTGCCGAAAGCTTGAGGGGGCGTCCTCGCATATGCCACCTCTAATAGAGATAAGGGACGAGCCGCTTGGTCCTCGCCATGTAGTCGCGGTACTGGGGGCCGAAAATTTCCAGCATCATGCGCTCTTCCTTGTCCACCCGTAAAAAAAACAGGATTGAGAAGCCGAGGAGACCTGCCAGACCCCCGACCCAATTTGACAGTAAAAAGGCCTGCCCCAGTCCCATTAACATAAAAGACGTATACATGGGGTGTCGGATGAACGCATACGGCCCGCCAGTGACCATCTTGTGCTTGTCGCGAATCTCAAGGGTAATTGACCAGTTTCGACCGAGCGCTTTGTGGGTTCGACGAAATACCCATACTGCGATAGCGAATATTATCCCTCCAACAACCACCGCCCACAGAGGGGCCGGATGGTCCGCGACCTCCGGGGTGCCGGTGGCAACGTAACACCCTGGTATTACCGCAAGTCCGAGGAGGGCCGACACGAGACCGAAAATTTCGACACGGGAACGCTGACTGCTGACAACCTGCACGCGTTTGGCGCGGCGCTCGAAGGGATAACGAATCACATACCACGCGACGATACCCAGCACCCACACGATCTTGCCGAGAGCAGCTACCGATATGCTCACTTAATCACCGGCCTTTCAGCGACCGCGCGATCGACCCGCAGACCGCGCCAAAGCGCATTCAACCACCATTAATCTGTCGAAGCTTTGTAATGAATTGCTGCGGCCTCATCCAGATAACGGGAGTCCTATAGCCCATGGAGCGTGCGATGTCCGCCACAAATGCGTTGCAATTGTAAATCGACGCCTGCCAGACACGGGATTTGGCTTGGAGTTGCCGGATATATGCCACGGTTTTCCTGTATTCCGCTTCTCTCAGCAAAACACGCCAGCTTGCCGACCGGTATGCCTCTTCCAAATCACCGTCGCTTGCTCCAGTTTCAGCCGGCACCGGAACCAAATGACCAAGAATGTAGGGGGTTGTGCTCGTTCCCGCAGGAGCAAGGCCCGCGACTTCGGGGTTGACCATCGCTCCGGCCTTGTCCAAACGTCCGAAGATTACGTAGGAGTGCCCGTAGCTTAGGGCGTAGCGCGAGCGAAATTCGATAAAATAGCGGCCGTCGGTGTTTGCTTTAAAAGCAGCCTTTGGTGCGCCAAATTCGCGTGCGTCCGAAACGAACCGGGGCTGGGGCTTGGAGTCGCAGGATGTCACGGCAATTGCAAGCACGACCATCAATGACAAATGACGTAGCACACGTGTCATCACCACGCTCCATTTCTTGAGCTTATACGAGAACAGAGCTGAAGCGAGCCTTTATCCGACCATTCGGGGACATTGCAGCTTCAAGCTGGCCCAGCGGTGATTGGACGACGTGGGGAGGCGCTCTCCGCCTCTCCACGAATCCCAAGCATACGTCACTTATAGACGGGCGCTTGTTCAGTTTCGACGGCCGGCGGCGGCGCCTTGCCCTTACCTTTACCAATCATTCCGCAGGCGCTCAAACTGGCAACGGAAACCAAGGCGACTAATACGATCAGAGTTCTGCTCATCAAGAAGTCCTTTCCTCAAACGTGGAGATAGGTTATCGAAGGCAACGTTACAGTAATACGAACGATCTACCTAATCGCCTAGTGCAAAAAAACCACACTTGGCATAACTACTGGGAAAACTCTGTCAAAGGACCAACACATCTGTCCCCACGGGTGTGCGCTTGTAGAGGTCAACAATGTCCTCATTCGTTAACCGGATACATCCGCTCGACACTGCCTGGCCTATAGTCCATGGCTCGTTTGTTCCATGAAGTCGGAACATGGAATCGTACCCGTCACGGTAGAGGTAAAGCGCAGCTGCGCCAAGCGGGTTGTGAGGTCCGCCGGAGACGCCGCCGGCATATTGCCGCAAGTGGGGCTTGCGCTGCATCATGTTGGCGGTAGGTGTCCAGGAGGGCCACTCTTCTTTACGACCAACGGACGCTGTACCTTTCAGCGTGCGCCCCTCCTCGCCCACGGCAACGCCGTATCGCATCGCCCAGCCGGCATCCTCAATGGAATAGAGGTACCGTTGGGATGTGTCGACAACGATTGTCCCGACGGGTTCGTTTCCGCTATAGCGTACATGTCGACGTCGGTAACGAGACGCTGGCTTTGCAGCGAATGGGGAATAGATGGCCCCGCCCCATGGCTGTGCCGTCCAACTGCATCCAGATGCCGTTATAGCCAGACAGGCGAGCACAAGCGCTCGACGGGTTATGCGGTCATTGTCCATATCCACCTGCTAGCGATTGAAGAGCTCCATTCGTATTAACAGTCCAGAGCCTCCCGGCCAAGATACGGGTTTTGCTGAAGATGACGGGCCGGACCGAGACCATGGGAGCTGTCACAGTTGTGCTTTGGCCTCCCGGGCGCGCAGCCTCCAGGGCCCCGCCGAGGAAAATCTTTGCAGTTATCGTCTGTCTCTGCTCGATTAGGTAGCAATGCCAACAAGGATTGAAAACCGATGGATCCTTGCCCTGGGATTGAACCCGGCGCCATACTATCTTCCCTTGCCACCACGCAAATAATATGACACGTCGTGTCAACTTAACGTGACGGGTGAGAACGGTGCGTTGAAACTGCCAACCTTGATAATCATCGGCAGCTTCGAAGGGCGGGCGATCTAGCAATGAGCTTCTGGCATTCGATGTCCTGGAAGACTGAAGGAATTCAGGTCGCAGCTCCGGTTCAGTGGCGGCAGTTGGATGGACTGGTCAGCGTCCTATGGGAGGCGGAAAGCCAGGCGGGCGCCAGCGGCTATTATCTAGCGGATGATCCGCGGATCATGTTCTTCTTCAGTGATGTGTCTTCGAATGTCCGGATTTCCAATAGGAATGACGACTTCGCCTGGAATTCGCGATCGATGGCGCGCGCGGTTTACGTGCCCGCCGGGGTTCCGATGTGGACCAGCAGCAATAGTGCGCATCGCTTCAGCCATCTCAATCTTCATCTGCACAAGGACCGGGCGCTCCGTTATCTGACGCCATCAGTCGGCAGTTCGGCAGCGCAGACGGCGATACGCCGTCCGGTGGAACTGCAGGATGTTTCGGCGATCGAAGCGCTGGCGAAGCTGCTCGCCGACGAAATCAGAAACCCGTCGAAACATGCCGTCTATGCCGAGAGCCTCGCCGGGAGCATTGTAGCCGGCCTGTTGGATATTCCCGCAGAGACCGATGAAAAAGCCGCAGGAAGGCTCACACAGGCGCAGATGAACAAGTTGCAATCCCACATCGAGAGGCGTGGCGACTATCGCATGACCGTCGCCGATATGGCTGCAACGGTTGACCTCTCGGAAAGCTGGTTCGCCAGCGTGTTCAAGCAGACGACGGGCAAATCGCCGCTGCAATGGCAACTTTCCAAGCGGATCGATCAGGCAAAGCAGTTGCTCGGAGAAGGCGATCTCCCGGTTGCCACCATCGCCGCGCAACTCGGTTTTTCCGACCAAGCGCACCTGACACGGGTGTTCCGGCAGATTTCCGGCGAAACACCGGCCGCCTGGCGCAAGCTGCACCAGGGCTGAAATTTCCCGCCTGACACTTTTGGCGGGAGGGCGAGAGGTCTCACCAGGTCTGGCGAAGCGTGGCCAGCACTGAGCGGCCGGGATTATAGTACACTGCGCCGGTGTCCTGGCTTGCCACATGCTTTTCGTCGAACGCATTGTTGACATTCAGCTGAAATGTCGTGTTTTCCTGGATCTTGTAGGTGAAAGCCACATCGAAAACGACCGCGCTTTGCGAAGATGTGGTGTTACTGATATTGGTGAAATAGGAGTCCATATAGCGGGCCCCGACCCCGAATGTCATATCGCCGCGGGCGCCCTGGCCCTCCAATGTATAGGTGCCCCAGATCGACGCTAGATGCTTGGGCACGCGCATGAGCCGATTGCCGTCATTGTCGCCGCCGGGCTCATCGATTTTGGAGTCGATATAGCTATAGGCTGCGATCACATTGATGTTGTTCATCACTTCCGCCTTGGCTTCGAGTTCGAAACCGCGATGCCTGACCTTGTCGACCGTTTGCGGCAGGTACGTCACCTGATCAAAGACGGTGATATTGCCCTTGGTCAGGTCGTAGACGGAAGCGGTGATCAGCGCCGGGAAGCCCTCGGGCCGGTATTTGATCCCGGCTTCGTACTGTTTTCCGGTCGTCGGCTCGCTCCCTGAGGCAGGCGGTGAGGCGGACTCGGCGTAGCTGATATAGGGCACCAGTTCCTCGGTCAGCTTGTAGCTCACACCGAACCGCTTCGTGAATTCGCTGTGGTTACCCGAGACCGTAGACCCTGCGATGAGATTTGTCTCGCTGAGATCGAGCCAGTCGTTACGCAGCCCAACGCTCACGGTGAGCTTATCGAAGAAGGTCAAATCCTGCTGCAGATACAGCGCATTGGTCTGCTGGTCGTTGTTCGTGCTGGCATAAGGCACCAGCGAACCAGGCCCACCGGAATAGATCGGGTTTTCCCAGTCGATCGGCGGTGCCGATGTATAGAAGTTGTCGCTATCGGACTCGTATTTATTGTACTCGGCCCCGAAAAGCGTGCGGCTCTCCACGTTGTCGAAATTCGTTTCGTAAACCAGATGCGTGTCAATGATGAACTGCTCGGTTGATTTATCATTGCCGAAGAAATAGCGGTCCGCCACGGTCGACCCGTCGGTCGGCGTGCTGCCGATATACGCACTGCCGAACCCGTCATTCAAATTGCTGTAGCGGGCATTGGAATGGAAACTGAGGCCAGTGCCGAAATCGTGGTCGAACAGGACGCTGTACGTGTTGCGGTTCGTCTCGCTAAAATAATAATCCGGTTCGCCAAAGAACTTGTCCCGGTCGAAATCCGTACCAAGCGGATGGCCACCGCTGCCGGGAACCCCGTCCTTGTCGAGATGATCAAAGACGAATGTCAGGCTTGTCGCGTCGGTGGGGCGCCAGGTTAGGCCGCCCATGATGAAGTTCTCGTCATCCTGCGAATAATCGTACTGGGCGTCCGACCGCTGGAACTTGCCGGTCAAACGATACGACAAGGTGTTGTCCTCGGTGAAATTGTCACCAAAATCGAAGCCCAGTTCCTTATGTGCGAACGAGCCGCCGGTGCCATAGACTTCGCCGAAGCGCTCTTTCTTCGGTGTTTTCGTGACATAATTCACCGATCCGCCCGGCTCGGCCGCGCCGAAGCCTGCGGAACTGGCGCCCTTCAAAACCTCGATACGTTCGAAAGCATAGGGTTCTTCCCGCACGCCTGCGAAAGTCCGGCCAATCGCCAAGCCGTCGCGATAGGTATATGGCGTGAAGCCGCGAATATCGAAATAGTCATAGCGGTCGTCCGAACCGTAGAAATCGGTGGTCACGCCAGCCGTATACTGTACGACCTGCTCGACAGTATCGGCAGCGCGCTCCTGGATTTCCTTGGAGGTGATGACGGATACCGAGGCGGGTGCCGTCAAGATATCTGTCGGCATCTTACCGGCGCCGGTCGTTTCCGTGGCGACGATCGAGCGGGCGTCGTCATCCGTATTCAAGACGCCAGAGGCGGAACTGCGTTGGACTGTGAGCGTATCGAGCGCCGTGGCGCCTCCATCGGCTTCCTGGGCAATCGAATAGCCCGGACCCAGCGCAACGAGTGCCGTGCATGCGAAAAGCAGCGCTGTGCGGTGGCGGATCAGAGCCTGCCGTGATCGAGCGCTTGTTTTATCGATGTCCATTTTTCACAATCCAAACTGACGTAACTGCTGATGACCGGCGGCGCCGATACGGTTGCAGGTGTCGATCGGCATCGCGTCCGGCGCAAGCGACTCACATCGCCCACGTGCCCGGCCAGATAGCATCATACCCGCTGCTCCTATTAACTGGAGCCGCGTTGTCCAGTATTGTACAATTCCCCGGTTTTGTAGGATCCCACGGAAATCTATGCGCAGTTTCCACATCAACGCTGCTTTGCCGTTGACGCCGCCCATCTAAGCTGAGAGTTCAGGTCAACTTATATAGAGTTGAATGGAGTATGGCGATGAAGCTGTTTCGTTTCTGCGTGCAGGCCATGATAGCCTTTGCCTGGATAGTCACGCAGGGTTCCGCGCTGGCTGCAGAAAGCATGTTGTATCCGATCAGCATCAGGCATGCCTTCGGCGCGACGATTATTCAGAAGAAGCCGGAGCGGGTCGCTACTGTCGCCTGGGCGAACCACGAGGTTCCGCTCGCGCTCGGCATCATTCCCGTCGGCATGGCTCGCGCCAATTTTGGCGATGACGACGGTGACGGCATCCTGCCATGGGTGGCGGAGCGTCTGGACGAACTCAAGGGCGAGAAGCCCGTGCTGTTCGATGAGGGTGATGGCATCGATTTCGAGGCTGTGGCAGCGACCCGTCCGGACGTGATCCTAGCCGCCTATTCCGGCCTCAGCCAGGCTGATTACGATACGCTGAGCCAGATCGCCCCGGTAATCGCCTATCCACAGGCACCATGGTCGACCGACTGGCGCGCAATGATCCGGTTCAACAGCGCCGGCGTGGGTATGCGTGCAGAGGGCGATGCGCTGATCGCCGGTATCGAAGCCGACATCAAGAGCACGCTTGACGGACATCCCGAACTCAAGGGGAAGTCGGCCATGTTCATCACACACCTGAGCGCATCCGACCTCAGCATCATCAATTTCTACACCACCAACGACACGCGGGTGAAGTTCTTCGCCGATCTGGGCCTCGCGTCACCGAAGAGCGTCCTTGCCGCATCGCAGCCTGGAAAGTTCGCGGGCTCGGTCAGCGCCGAGCAGATCGATGCTTTCGACGACGTCGACATTCTTGTGACCTACGGCGACCAGACGCTGTTTGATTCCTTGAGAACCAATCCCTTGACCACCCACATGCCGGCCGTCGCGCATCAATCCCTGGTGATGCTCGGCAACAATCCGGTCGGAAATGCGGCCAACCCGACGCCGCTTTCGATCAGATGGGTGCTGGAGGATTACGTGGCGCTGCTGAGCGAGGCGGCCAAGAAATCGCAATGACCGCAGGTACCTTCAATGCATCGGACCGCCGCTGGGTGTCCGCCGCCCGGTCAAACCGGGTGAGAAGCCTCTGGCTTGCCGGACTTGTCGCGATATTGGCGCTTTTGCTCGCGCTCTCGGTCACGATTGGCACGCGCAACGTTGCATGGAGCGATATCTCTGCGGCGCTTGGCGGCATGCTGGACAATATCGGGCAAGCAGCGATAGCGCTGCGCATTCCACGAACCGTGCTGGCCTTGCTCGCGGGTGCTTCGCTCGGGCTTGCCGGTGCGATCATGCAGGGCGTGACCCGCAATCCGCTTGCCGATCCGGGCATTCTCGGCGTCAATATGGGTGCCTCGCTCGCGGTCGTCATCGGGGTCGCCTGGTTCGGGATGTCCTCGGCCCATGCCTATATCTGGACAGCTATCGCAGGCGCTGGGTGCACGGCTGTCTTCGTCTATTCGATAGGGTCGCTCGGAAGAGGCGGCGCAACGCCGCTCAAGCTTGCACTGGCAGGTGCCGCGACCTCGATCGCGTTTGCGTCTCTCGCCATCGCCGTTGTGCTGCCGCGGGGCGACATCGCTGGAGGTATCCAGTCCTGGCAGATCGGCGGCGTCGGCGGCGCGACATACGGGCGCATTGTTCCCGTGCTGCCGTTTCTTGCCGCCGGGTTCGCGATCAGTCTCTTGTCTGCACGAAAACTGAATTCCCTCGCTCTGGGCGACGAACTGGCAGCAGGTCTCGGTGAGCGGGTCGCCGTAGCGCGTGGGGTCGCTTCGCTCGGAGCCATCCTTCTGTGCGGCGCAACGACTGCCGTGTGCGGACCGATTGGCTTTCTGGGGCTGGTGGTGCCGCATCTTTGCCGGACGCTGATCGGCGTCGATCATCGCTGGTTGCTACCGTTTTCCGCGCTGGGCGGTGCGGGCCTGTTGCTCGGCGCCGACATTCTCGGCCGGATCGTCGCCCGGCCCGGCGAGATCGATGTCGGGATCGTCACGGCGCTGATCGGGGCTCCGTTCTTCATCTGGATCGTCCGGCGCCAGCGGGTGAGGGAGTTGTGACGATGCGCTCACCGACAGTCGAATTTCTTGTCACCAACCGCCGCCGCCGTGCTGGCAGGCACGCCGTTTTGCTCGCCCTGCTTTGTGCGCTCGTGCTCGCCGTCTTCGGGATCACCCTGTCGGTCGGGCAATCTTTCACGCCGCCGATGGACGTTATCCGCGTCCTGTTCGGAGAGGATGTACCCGGCACATCCTTTACTGTCGGACAGTTGCGATTGCCGCGCGCCGTCATGTCGATCCTTGCCGGCATGTGTTTCGGGCTGGGCGGCGTCGCATTCCAGATCATGCTGCGCAATCCGCTCGCCAGTCCCGACATCATCGGCATCACCGGGGGCGCTGGAGCCGCCGCCGTTTTTGCGATCGTCGTCCTGTCGATAACCGGGCCGATGGTCTCGATCCTGGCTGTTGCCGCAGGCCTGGGCGTTGCCGTTCTAGTCTACGGACTGGCGTTCCGCAACGGTATTGCCGGCACACGCCTCATCCTTGTCGGGATCGGCGTATCGGCCATGCTGCAGAGCGTGATCGCCTACATCCTGTCGTCTGCGCCCGCATGGAGCCTGCAGGAGGCGATGCGCTGGCTGACCGGCAGCGTCAACGGCGCGCAGCTTTCCCAGGCGCTGCCGCTTCTCGTCGCTCTTGCTGTGTTTGGCGGGCTTCTGCTCAGCCGCACCCGCGATCTCGAAGCGTTGCAACTGGGTGACGATACGGCCGCCGCCCTCGGGGTCCGGGTCGGCAGAACCCGCATGCTGGTCATCGTCTCCGCCGTTGGCATGATCGCGACCGCAACAGCCGTCACGGGACCGATTGCCTTCGTCGCCTTCCTGTCGGGGCCGATCGCAGCGCGCATCGTCCGTGGCAATGGATCGCTCCTCCTGCCATCGGCGCTGGCCGGTGCCATCCTCGTGCTTGCCGGCGATTACGCAGGCCAGCTTCTTTTGCCGAGCCGCTATCCGGTCGGCGTGGTAACTGGCGCTCTTGGCGCGCCCTACCTGATTTTCCTGATCGTCCGCGTCAACCGGACTGGAGGCTCCCTGTGACTGCTCATCTGCTTGCCGCCAACGGGCTATCGGCTGGTTATGACGATCGGGAAATCCTGCGGGATCTGGACCTGACGATCCCTGCGGGAAAGATCACCGTGATCGTCGGGGCCAATGCCTGCGGCAAGTCCACGCTCCTGCGCACCATGTCGCGTCTCATTTCGCCAAGGCAGGGACAGGTGCTCCTGGATGGCAAATCGATTCATCATACTCCCTCGCGCAAACTCGCCCGGACATTGGGGCTTTTGCCGCAGTCACCGGTAGCGCCCGAAGGGATCACCGTCGCCGATCTCGTCAGCCGTGGCCGGCATCCGCACCAGAGCCTGTTTTCGCGCTGGACGCGACAGGACGACGAAGCTGTGGATAGTGCACTTGCGGTGACGAAAACATTCGATCTTGCTGAGCGTCCGGTCGATGAGCTTTCCGGAGGTCAGCGCCAGCGCGTCTGGATCGCCATGGCGCTGGCCCAGCAAACCGACATCCTGCTGCTCGACGAGCCGACGACCTTTCTGGACATCAACCACCAGATCGAGGTGCTCGATCTTCTGACGGATTTGAACCTGGCGCGCGGCACGACGGTGGTCATGGTGCTGCATGATCTCAACCTGGCGGCACGCTATTCGGATTACCTCGTCGCCATGGCGGACGGGCGCGTGCATGCGTTCGGCACACCTGAAGATGTGCTGACGGAGGAGATGGTCCGGCAGGTCTTTGGATTGGAGAGCCGCATCATCACGGATCCGATGTCCGCCCGGCCGATCATGCTGCCGGTCGGCCGCCACCGGATGGCCAGTATTGAAATTGCCGCCGTGACTGGGCAAAAGGAGAAGTGCCAATGAATTCCATTCCATCGTTCAAGCTCTCGGGTACCGCCATCCCCGTCAGCACAGACCATATGCTTGACGAGATCTGCGAGCATTTTGTCGAACATGCCGATGTTGAGCGCAACAGCCACCTGGCAGTTTTGCGAAGCAAGGCTGGGATTGTCAGAATTCGTGCAGACAATGGTACATTGCTGATCGAGCTGGATTGTCCGACGCTGGAAGCGCTTCAGGCGGCCCGCACCGACATTGCGGAACATCTCTTCTACTTCGCCGGTGAGGAACCGCTGGAGTTAAACTGGACGCCGCTGCAATCCCTGCCGGCTCTGCCGAATCTCCATGAAATTACGGTGGTTTCCGCTGTGGATGTGACCCCGCACATGCGCCGGGTCATCTTTTCCTGCGCCGATGTCACGCCTTTTGCCGGCGGTGAAATGCATGTCCGCCTACTCGTTCCACCAAAAGGCAGACTGCCGGTCTGGCCGGGGTTCCGCGAGGATGGGCGCATCGCCTGGCCGGAAGGCGACGACGCGCTTCTGGTCCGGGTTTACACGATCCGCACCGTCGATATCGAGCGCGGGGAAATCTGGATAGACTTCCTGCAGCATCCGATGCCCGGCATATCCACGCCGGGCGCCGATTTTGCACGCAACGCCCGGACCGGAGAGAGGGCGGCACTTCTGGGGCCAGGCGGCGGCGGTCTGCCATCTGCACAATCCATCATTCTGATCGGCGACGAAAGCGCGCTGCCGGCCATTGCCCGCATCGCTGCCGAAGTCCCTGCGGGCACGCAAATGCGCGCTATTATCGAAGTCGAAGACAAGGCAGAAGAGCAGCCTCTCCCGACAAATGGGGAGCTTAAGGTTCGTTGGCTGCACCGATGCGATTATCCAGATCGCCAGGATCGCATTCTTTTGTCGCAAGCCAAAGCCGCTATTGCCTCCAGCGATGCCGAAACGTTCGTCTGGGCGGCCTGTGAAAAGGACGACGTCCGTGCGATTCGAGCTGTCCTCAAGGGTCGGCGGCATGACAACAAGAAAATATACGTTGCTTGGTACTGGGAACGTAGCCTCAAATGAGAACTGAAGATGCGCGCTCACTTCGCCCAGGGGCAATGCAGGACGTGAGAACCGTTCGCCAACCAAATGTGATGCTGTCTGACTTTCCGTCGACTGGATTAAGGACTGGAGCCAATCACGTTTCCATCATCATCAATTGATATCGAGCAGCGGAGTGGAGGGTTGTTGCGACGGCCCAGTACTAAGGTGACGTCTGCACGAGAGAGGCTTCAGAGGTTCGCTGAGGGTGGTCACCGATGGGCAACCCGGAGCCGGCGTGCCGATCGCCTCTGACTGACCGAAATTCAACGCGTCCCCCTGGTCGTCTGGTCTGATCGATCATTCCATACTCCCTTGATTGTCGCTGACTGTGTGAATGATCCGCACGGTTCAATGCAAATGAAGAAGCATTCGCAACTGTCAATTGTCAGAGTTATTGCGCTTGGCTAGCGTCCAGCCATTAATCAGAACAAGAATCTCGTTGTGAAACTGAAAGGCGTCCTGAGGGACGGGGCGTACACGGGACGCATCAGCCCGCCGCGAATCTAAAGATTGTCGCCATTGCCGAAGACCACCCGGATGCACGCCAATTGCACCGCCGGGCAAGGAAATCAACGCTACGGTCTCGCTCTCGACAGTGTCCAATCGCGCTGCGCTGGAACAGCAGGGCGCCGCGCATCGCCACGCCTTTGAAAGCGCCACGGCCCGATTTACCGCAGTTCCCCGCACCACGATCATCTGACTGACATTGATGCCGGCATGGAGGCGTCTGCGAGCGTGGAAGCAAACATGTCGTGCCACCCCCGATGAGATACTTAAGGAAGCGGAAGCGACGCGCACAAGTAGCTAAGGACGGCGTCCGAGATCAATTTCTTGTGCCTGTTGTATGTTCCCGGCTCCGACAGATCTCGGCGGAAGATGGTACCGAAGGTGTGACGGTTGGAAACGCGAAAGAAACAGAACGCACTGATTAGCATATGCAGGTCGATAGGGTCGATGTCGCGCCTGAAGCTTCCATCCTCCTTGCCACGCTGTAGGATCTCCTCGATGGTGCGAATGATCGACACGTTTAGGTCTTTGATCTCGCCAGACCGTTGCATGTGCGCTGCCTGGTGGATGTTTTCGATACTGACCAGCCGAACGAAGTCTGGATTGTGCTCGTCGTGATCGAAGGTGCTTGCCACCAGCGTTTTGAGAGCCGCAACCGGCGCCATGTCGCTGAGTTCGAGGTCCGCTTCAAGGGAGCGGATCTTTCGATAGGCTTTCTCCAAGACGGCAAGGTAAAGATCCTCCTTGCTGCCGAAATAATAATAGATCATTCGTTTGGACGTGCGCGTGCGTTCTGCGATCGCGTCAACGCGCCCACCAGCGAGGCCGTGGGCCGCAAACTCTTCTGTAGCGACGTTAAGAATGTCCTCCTTCGTCTTCTCCGGATCATTCTTACGCGCACTGGGCTTTAGGTTTGGCATTTTTCACAGCATCCAGATCGGCGTTCAGTAAGCAGCGCGCATACTCACCCTGCGGGTATGCGAACCATTTCACCGTCATAGGCGGATCGAGGGTTTGTTTCAACGGGTGGGTATTTGACACGAACTAGTTAGTACAATACCGTTGTTGCCGGAGTGACGATCCGGTCTTGGCCGGAACAACGGGGAGGGCCGCAGGATGCGCCGGAGTGTACGCTGCCCGCGCGGAGCGCGGTGGTAAGGATGAGCAACTCTGCCACGATCCTACGAGCAGGACTGATTGGCTCTGGTATTCAGGCGTCGCTGACGCCCGCCATGCATGTGGCTGAGGGGCACAGCCATGGCCTTGACTACCGCTACGACAAGTTCGACCTTGATCTTTTGCTCGGGGGAGCGGACCATCTCGCAGGATTGATCCAGCAGGCGGAAATTGACGGCTTCACCGGGCTTAACATTACCCATCCCTGCAAGCAGGCTGTCATACCGTTTCTGGATACGCTTTCAGACGATGCTGCCACAATCGGCGCCGTTAATAGCGTGGTGCTTCGCGCTGGCCGCCGCCATGGTCACAATACCGACTGGTGGGGTTTTGCCGAGGCGTTTAGGCAGCGACTTCCAAATGCTGACCTTAATCGCGTCGTTCAACTTGGTGCTGGAGGGGCGGGAGCGGCGACTGTCTATGCGATCCTGACACTGGGTGCCGACGCCGTCACCATCTTTGATCCCGATGTTGGCCGCGTCTCAACGCTCGTTGCCGCCATGGCTGCGCGTTTCCCATCGGCCTGTATTTCTGCCGGTAGTGATCTTGCGGCCGCGATGGCGCAAGCGTCAGGCCTGATCCATTCAACACCCACCGGCATGGCGAACTATCCCGGCCTCCCGTTAAGCGCTGAACTCCTGCACGCCCATCAATGGGTTTCGGAGGTCGTCTACTTTCCCATGGAGACCGCGCTCCTTGCTGCGGCGCGGCGGCGCGGGTGCCAGGTGGTCGATGGCGGTGGCATGGCTGTGTTTCAAGCGGTCGGTGCCTTCCAACTTTTTACGGGCAGAGAAGCGAATGCCCGGCGGATGATGCGCCATTTCATGGAACTCACCGACACTCCAACAGTAAATGAAAATCACCCGGGGGCTGCAGGATGAAGACTTCGATCGCCACGGTTTCGATCAGCGGGGAACTGCCGGACAAACTGGCGGCCATCGCAGCAGCGGGCTTCGACGGCGTCGAGATTTTCGAGAACGATTTCCTCGCCTTCGACGGTAGCCCCGCTGACGTCGGCAAGATGGTACGCGACTTTGGGCTTGAGATAACGCTGTTCCAGCCATTCCGCGACTTCGAGGGTATGCCTGAGCCGCACCGCTCTCGGACCTTCGATCGTGCAGAGCGCAAGTTCGATATTATGCAACAACTCGGTACCGACCTGGTTTTGGTGTGCTCGAACGTATCGCCGGTCGCGCTCGGCGGCATCGATCGGGCCGCTGCCGACTTTCACGAATTGGGTGAACGGGCGGCCAAACGCGGGCTGAGGGTCGGCTATGAGGCCTTGGCTTGGGGACGGCATATCTTTGATCATCGAGACGCCTGGGAGATCGTGCGCCGCGCACAGCATCCAAACATCGGCATCATCCTCGATAGTTTCCATTCGCTCGCGCGAAAAATAGATATCAATTCGATCCGATCGATCCCAAAAGAGAGCATTTTTATCGTCCAACTCGCGGACGCTCCACTGATCGACATGGACCTGCTTTACTGGAGCCGGCATTTTCGCAACATGCCGGGCGAGGGCGATCTTGCGGTCGCGGATTTCACCGCGGCAGTCGCAGAGACAGGTTATGACGGCTATTTCTCACTCGAGATCTTCAACGACCAGTTCCGCGGCGGCTCAGCGACTGCGATCGCAGTAGACGGCCAGAGGTCGCTTGTCTATCTCGGCGACCAAGTGCGTCGGCGCCCGGCATCTTCCGGCCTGACCGTGGCATCAATGCCGGAACGCATTGCTGTGACGGGCGTCGGTTTCATTGAGTTTTCCACTGATGCAGACAACGCGGCCGAGCTCACCGCGATTTTGAAAACGTTAGGCTTCCGCCGCTCCGCGCGGCATCGCTCCAAGCAGGTCGATCTCTACGAACAGGGCGCTATCCGAATTGTCGTCAATACCGAGCACGTCGGCTTCGCCAATGCCGCCTATGCTGTGCACGGCACTTCTGCCTATGCAATCGGCCTGTTGGTGGATGACGCTTCGCAAGCGATGGCGCGGGCGGTGGCACTTGGCGCGGAACCATTCAGCCAATCGGTAGACCAGGGCGAGGTCGAGGTTCCAGCGATTCGCGGTGTTGGCGGCGGGCTGCTTTATCTGCTCGACGCCAAGGCCGACCTCGGTCGCGTCTGGGACATCGAGTTCGTGGCCGTGGACGACGGCAGTGACATCGCGCCCGCCGGGCTTTCCCATGTCGACCACATCGCGCAGACAGTTGCGTATGACGAAATGCTGACCTGGCTTCTCTTTTATACTTCGATCTTTGCGGTCGAAAAGTCGCCGGTCGTCGACATCGTCGACCCATCCGGCGTGGTGCGCAGCCAGGTGATCCAGAACGGGGAGGGGTCTCTGCGCATCACCATGAATGGCGCGGAGAACCGCCGCACACTCGCCGGTCACTTTATCGCAGAGAATTTTGGTTCCGGTGTTCAGCATATCGCCTTTTCCACCAACGACATCTTCGCGGCGGCCGCAGCGCTCCGTGCAAACGGTTTTCAGCCGCTTCATATCTCGCCCAACTATTACGACGACGTCGAGGCGCGCTTTGGTCTCCATCCAGACCTAACCGAGCGGCTAAAAGCCGAGAATATCCTATATGATTGCGACGAGCACGGTGAGTATTTCCAGTTCTACAGCCCGACCTATGGCGAAGGATTTTTCTTCGAGATTGTGGAGAGGCGCAATTATCGCGGTTACGGCGCTGCGAACGCAATCTTCCGCATCGCGGCGCTGAAGAAGGACATGCGCCCCGCCGGCCTGCCGAGGAGCTGAGCGGCGGATGCCATGGTAACAAGGACGATCAGCAACGAACGGGTGGAATGCATCCTGCGCGCCGCCGATCAGCTCGGCGAGACTCCGCTGTGGTGCGACCGTGCGCAGAAACTCTGGTGGATCGACGTCGAGAAACCAAAACTCCAAAGCTTCGATCCGTCCTTTCAGTTTCACGAGATTTTTCCGGATCGTGAGGCAGCGTTTGTCGGCAGCCAGGCGCTGACGCAATCCGGCGGACACCTTTTGGCGCGGGATCTGTCGCTTGTCCTGCGCGCGCCGGATGGCACACTGGCGCCCTTTCTCGATATCGAAACCGGTCTGGACAATCGGCTCAACGACGGTCGGGTGGATCCTTGGGGTCGGCTCTGGATCGGCACGATGGACAACCAGTTACACCGGCCGAGTGGTGCGCTCTATCGGGTTGAACCCAACCGGATCGTGGAGCGCATTTTCGGCGACGTCATAGTCAGCAACGGTGTCGCCTTTTCGCCGGACCGGCGACGGTTCCATTTCACCGACACCCGGCGGTATCAAAGCTGGGTCTTCGATATGGACCCTGACGACGGAACGATTACGAACCGGCGTCTCTTCGCCGACTATTCGGCGACGGGGGAGCGGCCAGACGGTGCCTGTTTCGACGTAGACGGAGGGCTCTGGACAGCTTTTTTTGCTGGTGGCCGAGTGGTTCGCTATGCGCCGGATGGGCACATAGACACCGTCATTCCGCTGCCCGTGAGTAATCCAACCTGCGTTTGTTTCGGGGGGGCAGACTTTCGCACCCTCTACGTCACTACCGCGGCGAAATTCTTGACCGCGGAGCAACGCGGCGCCCAACCCCTAGCCGGAGGATTGTTCGCCGTCGTGGGTGTTGCACAGGGTTTTGCGGAGCATCGCTTCGCCGTCTAAAAACGATTGAAGAGCGCGTATCGCGCCATCTGGGAGGATGATCATGCTGATAACGAAACGGAATTTTCTGACAGGCTCTGTGGCAGCGCTGGCACTGTGTGCATCCGCTTTACCGGCATTCGCTGCAACGAGACTGCGCTTTGCCGATGTGACGACAGCGGATGCGCCGCGCTCGGTGGCCCTTGTCGATATCTTTGCCAAAGAGATTGGCGCGGAATACGAATTCCAGCCGTATTTCAATTCGACGTTGTTTAAGCAGGGGACCGAACTCGTCGCCGTGCAACGTGGCAATCTAGAAATGGCGATGCTGCCTCCTTCTGACTTTGCCAAGCAAGCGCCGGAGTTCGACATTCTGGGCGCGGCCTATGTCGTGCGTGACGCGGCGCACCTCAATGCGATCTTCGAAAGCGACATTGGCGAGGAATTTCGCGGGATCGCCCGAGAAAAGCTGCGTGTCGAGATTCTCGCGCCAGCATACTATGGCGCGCGCCACGTCAACCTCAAGGGCGACCGCAAGATCATGAGGCCCGAAGACCTGGCGGGCGTGAAACTGCGCATGCCCGGCGGCGAGAGCTGGCAGTTCCTGGGACAATCGATCGGCGCCAATCCGATCGCGATGGACTATGCCGAAACCTACACCGGCCTGCAGACCGGCGCGATCGACGCGCAGGACAATCCCCTGCCGAACAACAAATTGATGAAGTTCCACGAGGTGACGAACCAGATCGTGCTGACCGGCCACAATATAGGTTTCGGTCTGCTGCTGGTCAGTTCTGGGGTCTTCGACGCTCTTTCGCCCGAGGCACAACAGCGCATGCGAGATGCCGCGAAGAAAGGTTTTGCATGGAGCACCAAGGAGTACCTGAAGCAGGAGGCCGAACTGGTCGGTTTCTTCAAGCAGCAGGGGCTTGACGTCTACGAGCCTGACGTCGCCGCTTTCCGTGCGTATGCGCAGGAACAGTATCTGAAGTCTTCGCTCTCGGCCTCCTGGCCGGCGGGCATGTTAGACCGCATCAATGGCCTCTAACATGCAGCCGGGATCTCAGCAAATACGACCGCTCTTCATGACATGGTCTATGCCGCTCCTGACATGATGCTTCAATGTGGCGCGCGCGCCGTCGGTGTCGCGCAACATCGCCAGTTCGAAGAGTTGCCGGTGGTCGTCCGTGACCGGCTTGCCGCGGAAGCTCCGGGCCAAAAGGTGATAGCGCAGGAAGCGGTCGAAAGTGGAGGACAGGGCATCCATCAGCACGGCCGAACCACAGGCGGAGGCAAGAGACTGATGAAACTCCCAGTCGTAGCGTACCCAGTCGACGGTCCGCTGGAGATCACCTTCCAAAAGCCGTCGCTCAACTGCGGATAATTTGTGGTGGGCGGAGACGACGCGTGCCTCCCAATCGAGGTCGCCTGCCTCGAAGGACAAGCTGATGGCGTGAGCTTCGAGCAGTAGACGAAGGTCACCGAGGTTTTCCAATTCCCCAACCGAGACCGGCGCCACCTCAAAGCCACGCTGCCCCTCGGCAACGACAAGATTTTCGGAGGCGAGACGCGACAGCGTTTCGCGCAGGGTGGAGACGCTAACGGCATAGCGGTCCTTCAATTGCTCCAGCTTCAGTTTCTGCCCGGGAGCGAGAGAGCCGGCAATAATGTCCCGACGGATAAGACGAAAAGCGAGTTCGCCGGCGGTTTCCTGTCGATCGATTTCGTAGCGGTTCATAGCACCTCCTTCTACGCGATCTATATCTGATAAACAAAGAAATCTATGACAAAAGTTATTTGACAGGGCATATTTGAACAGCAACATTCCCTGGAGACCAATAGACAAGGCGCATTTGACATAAACGAACTATTTCGTACAATATTGGAGATGCCGTGTTCCGGGAGGGAAAACGGTTTGGCGGAGAGCCGACGGCAGAGCCGGACGGCCAGTGGAGGACAATCACATGACGTTCGAATTGACACGACGCTATTTCTTGGGCGCGACAGTCGCCGTCTCTATGGCGTTGGGCCTGCCGGCATTCGCGCAGGACAAGCCGACTCTCAAATTTTCTGCGGTTTTTTCAGAGCAGGACATCCGCGCAGAGATGACCAAGTCCTTCGCCGAAGCGATCAAAGACAATTTCACGCTAGAACCCTTTTACGGCGGTACGCTATTCAAACAGGGTACTGAACTCGTCGCGCTGCAGCGTGGCAACCTGCAAATGGGTAACATCGCTCCGCAGGACATTTCCAACCAGATACCGGAATGGTCGGTCCTGACATCCGCCTATCTCTTCCGCGACGCGGCCCATGTGACGGCGTTCTTCAACAGCGAGACAGGCGCGCAATTCAAGAAAATGGCTGAAGACCAGCTCGGCGTACACATTCTCGGCCCGACTTATTTCGGAGCGCGCCAAGTTGGCCTAAAGTCGGACAAGAAGATTTCCACTCCTGCGGACATGGCCGGAATCAAACTGCGCATGCCAGGTGGTGACGCCTGGCAGTTTCTTGGTACGGCACTTGGCGCGAACCCGACACCGATGGCCTATGCGGAAGTCTACACCGGCCTTCAGACCGGCGCGATCGACGGGCAGGACAACCCGCTTCCGAACGTCAAGAACATGAAGTTTTATGAAGTCATGTCGCAGGTCGTGCTCACGTCGCACCTCATCGGTTACGACCTTCTGACGATTTCCAGCAAGGTCTGGAATGACATGACGCCAGTACAGCAGACTGCCTTCCAGGCCGCTGCCGATAAGGCGATGGCCTGGAGCCAGGAACAGCACCTTGCCCAGGAAAAGGCACTGATGGATGAGTTCAAGGCTGCTGGCCTTAAGATCTACGAGCCGGATGTCGCCGCCTTCCGCAAATTCGCACAGGAAAAGTACCTTGCCTCCGAACTTGCCAAGTCGTGGCCCAAGGGCATTCTTGAAACGGTTGCCGGCCTTTAAGCTGGACAAATGCCCTGCTGCGAGGAGTTGGGCACGGCCACAGGTTTTCTGCCCGACCGCGCATATTCGGCCGGGCAGGACCATGCGAACTAAGGGGGGATCCCATGTCCGAAAGATACAATGCGCTCGGCCAATGGCTGCGGGGTCGAGCGGAGAACATTCTTGCCTTCATGCTTTTCGGTATGTTCGCGGTGTTCCTGCTGCAGATCGTCTTTCGGTACGGCCTCAACCTGTCGATCGGCTGGACGCATGAGGTCAGCGTGGCGCTGTGGATCTGGATCGTGCTCTTCGGCTCAGCTTTCGTCGTGCGCGAAAGCGAGGAGATCCGCTTCGACTTCTTTTGGGCAGGCGCATCTGACCGGGCACGCCGCGTCATGACAATCATCATTGCGGTTGCATTGATCGTGGCGTTCGGTGTCTCGCTGCCGGCGGTCATCGACTATGTGAGCTTTATGAAGGTCGAGAAGACGGCCTATCTGAAGATCCGCTTCGACTATCTCTATTCCATCTACGTCGTTTTCGCCGTGGCGATGATCGTTCGCTACATGTGGCTCGGCATACAGTCCATCCGTGGTAAGGCTCCCGAAGCCTTTGATCCCACCAAGGCGAGCTCCGGCGTATGAACCTTACCAGTCCTTTCTCACTCGCCATCGTCGCCATCACGGCGCTGGCATTTCTTGGCCTGCCCATCGGGCTGTCGATGATGGTCGGCTCCATTTTGTATCTCTTCATGAGCGGTGCGGACATGGGCACGGTCGCCGAGCAATTTCTGAACGGCATGTATTCGAATTATATCATCCTCGCCGTTCCACTTTTTGTGCTGGCAGCCGAGTTCATGAACATCGGCTCGATGACCGAAAGACTGCTGACCTTCTGCAACGTGCTGGTCGGCCGGTTCCGTGGGGGCCTTGCCCAGGTAAATGTCGTGCAGAGCATTGTTTTTGCCGGCATGTCCGGCTCGGCGATCGCCGACGCAGCAGGAAGCGGCAAGATGATGCAGAACATGATGACCAGGGATGGCCGCTATACCCCAAGCTACGCGGCGGCGCTGACGGCGGTAACATCCGTCATCGGGCCGATCATCCCGCCATCAATTCCTATGGTCATCTATGCGCTCGTGTCCGATGCCTCGATCGGATACCTCTTCCTCGCCGGCATGGTACCCGGCCTGCTGATGGCTGCGTTGCAGATGATGCAGGTGGCGATTACAGCCCGCCGCAAGAACTTCCCCGTCGAGGAAGCGGTTCCGCTTCGTGAGATCCCTATGATCACCTGGCGGGCGTTTCCGGCTCTGATGATGCCGGTGGTGCTGCTCGGCTGCATCTACAGCGGCATTACCACGCCGACCGAGGCGGCCGCCCTTGCCTCAGCTTATGCACTGGTCATCTCCATTGTCATCTATCGCAGCATTTCGTTCGCAGCCTTCTACGATGCGCTGAAGGTGAGCTCGAAAACCACCGCGTCCATCGGCATGCTGATCGCTGGCTCGCTGGTCTTTAACTACGTAGTGACGGTGGAGAACATTCCCGACAGTCTGCGCGTGGTCATGACGAGCTGGGACCTGTCGCCGACCGGCTTCCTGATCCTCGTCAACGTCATCCTGCTGCTGCTCGGCTGTGTTCTTGAAGGCACCGCGATCCTTCTCATTATCGTTCCCGTCTTCATCCCGACCGCGCAGGCGCTCGGCATCGACATGGTACATTTCGGGGTAATGGTTGTCGTCAACATCATGCTCGGGCTGATAACTCCACCCTACGGGCTGCTGCTTTTTATTATGACGAACATCTCGGGCGCTCCCGTAAAGGACATCATCGGCGACGCACTGCCGTTCCTCTTCTGGATGATTGTCTGCCTGCTTCTCATCACCTTTATCCCAGACATGGTCCTTTGGTTGCCGAGAATGTTCGGATACCAGGGCTGAGAAACGAGAACATTATGACGGACGTGAAACCACTCTATATTCTTAACGGTCCAAACCTTAACCGGTTGGGAAAGCGCGAACCGGAAATCTACGGTCACACCACCCTGTCCGAAATAGAGGAATGGTGCCGCGAGGCCGCCGGCCAGCGGCCGGTCGAGTTCCGCCAGACAAATAGTGAAGAACGTCTGATCGAGTGGGTCCATGAGGCAATCGATGAAGGTGCGGCGATCATCATTAATCCCGCTGCGTTCACCTTCACCTCGATTGCATTGCTCGACGCGCTGAAAATGTTCAACGGGCCGATCATCGAGTTTCATATTTCGAATGTGCACAAACGGGAACCAATCTACCATCGCTCTTACGTCTCGATGACGGCGACTTCTGTTATGGCGGGGCTCGGTGCCAAGGGCTACCCTGTGGCCGTGAGGGCAATAGAGATGTTGATCGAGGAGACTTCTGACTGAATTGCAGACGTGGACCGTAACCTGGATCCTCAATGGCGGGAACGGCGCAGCCCCCTCCCTTTCGGGACAATGTCGACGCGCAATCGCGATGTGGCTATTCAAATAGCTCGCGGTTTGCAGATTCAATCTCGGGTAGATCCTTAAGAATCCCGTTAAGATGCGCGCGCATGGCATCGGCTGCGCCTTCAGCATTGCGCGCGTCAATCGCTGTCACAATTTTTTCGTGCTGCTCGATGAGGTTGTTCATTGAAGTGGGATTGCGGAGCTGCAGATTGCAGACTCTGTCCATATGCGCCTTGATGTCCGAAATTGCATTCCATGCAAGGCCGCAGCCGGCGCCCTCTGCGATCGCAATGTGAAACTGCTCATCCTCCCGCCGGAAAGCATTGTGGTCGTGCTCGTTCATCGCCACTCTTTGCCGCTGCAAGATGCTGTCGATCTTTTTGCGTGTCCAGGTGTCGAAGCTTTCGCTGGCGCGCCGCGCTACAGCAACTTCAATCGCCTCACGTACAAACCGGGCTTCCATCATCTGACGGGCTGAAATACGGACCACAACGGTTCCCCGATTGGGCCGGATTTCAACGAGCTTGGATTTTGCAAGTGCAATCAGTGCCTCCCGGACAGGTTGCCTGGACACGCCCAGCCGCGAGGCAATCTCCTGCTCTGACAAACGGGATCCGGGCGCAAGGTCGAGACGAATGATCGCCTCGCGCAGGTCACGCTCGATCTGAGCTGCCGTCGTTTCCCCAGTCTCAATTTTCAATGTTTCAAGGTTCATGCTTTTCGCTGCCGCCATCTCGTTGACATCTATTTATAACCACCATACAGTACCATACACATTAGCAGCAACACAAGCGCGGCACTCAATACGCTGGCTGGAATGAGGGAGCCGGGACGGAAATCCCGGTTGGTTGATGACGATACAGAGCAATTTCATAACTCCAGATTCTAGTGATCCGCGCTTGCAGAGTAAATCCCGCTACCGGATGCTTGTCGATGGCAAATCGGTGGATGCGACTTCTGGTAAAACCATCGATCGCGTCAGCCCAGGTCATGCTGGCATCGTGGTCGGCACGTGGCCCGATGCGTCCGCCGATGATGTTCGTGCCGCCATTGCCGCTGCCCGTCGGGCCTTCGATACGGGGCCCTGGCCACGGATGTCGGGGGCTGAACGGTCACGCCTGATGTTCAAGACAGCAGAGCTCATCCTCGCCAATGTGGAAGAGATCGCTCTGATCGAAAGCCTTGAGGTTGGTAAACCGATCGCTCAGGCACGCGGCGAAATCACCTTCTGCGCCGATCTGTGGTCCTATGCGGCCGGCCAGGCGCGAGCGCTGGAGGGCCAGACCCACAACAATATCGGCGACAACCGCCTTGGCTTGGTGCTCAGGGAACCTGTCGGTGTCGTCGGCATCATCACGCCGTGGAACTTCCCCTTCATCATCGCCTCAGAGCGGGTGCCGTGGGCGATTGGCGGCGGCTGCACGGTGGTGCTTAAACCATCCGAGTTCACCTCCGGTACCTCTATCCGAATGGCGGAACTGGCCCGCGAGGCCGGCATTCCCGACGGGGTCTTCAATGTCGTCACCGGTTACGGCGATCCGGCGGGTCAGGTCCTGGCAGAAGATCCCGGGACCGACATGATTGCCTTCACCGGCTCTGTCAGGGTCGGCACCAAGCTCGGCGAAATCGCCGCCCGCAGCGTCAAACGCGTCGGCCTGGAACTGGGCGGCAAGGGGCCGCAGATCGTTTTTGCCGACGCGGACCTGGAAGCGGCGGCTGACGGCATCGCTTACGGCGTCTACCACAATGCCGGCCAGTGCTGCATTTCCGGCAGCCGGCTTCTGGTGCAGGAGGGGATCCGCGACGCGCTGATGGAGCGTCTGCTCGATATTTCCCGCAAGGTCACGTTCGGCGATCCGCTCAACGAGCGGACGAAGATCGGCGCCATGATCTCGGAAGCCCATGCCGCCAAGGTGCATTCCTATGTCGAGGCAGGGCAGGCCGAGGGCGCCGAACTGCTGCTCGGCGGAACGCGGGTCGGGCAGGGTTCCGGGCTCTACTACCCGCCAACCGTGTTTTCCGGCGTCACTCCCGACATGTCGATCGCCCGGGAGGAAATCTTCGGTCCGGTCCTGTCGACGCTGACGTTCAAAACGGCCGATGAGGCGGTCGCCCTGGCAAACGCCTCGGAGTTCGGTCTGTCGGCCAGCGTCTGGTCTACCAATCTGGAAAATGCGCTTCAGAGCATCCGGCGGATTCGGGCCGGACGGTGCTGGATCAACAGCGTCATCGACGGTGCGCCGGAGCTGCCGATCGGCGGCTACAAGAAGAGCGGTCTCGGGAGGGAACTCGGCCGCTACGGTTTTGACGAGTATTCGCAGTTCAAGGGCATTCACGTGACCTTGGGCCGGCCGGATCCTTGGTTCGGGTGACATTGCTCACCGGAAACTGAGGCAGAGGAGGAAAAACTCGGCTGGCGCGATCTTTGGTCGGAGCTCGCCAGCCGAGACATGGGTCTTTTGACCCCTATTGCACATCCAAAGGGAGGATACGCAAATGAAATTGACCAGACTAAAAACCGCAATGCTTGCGGCGTGCGCAGCTATGGCTTTCACATCCACCGCCGTGGCGGCCGACGTCAAGGCGACGATGATCATCTACCTCGATCCGAGTGTCCAGTTCTTTAACCCCGTCGTCAAAGGCGCACAAGATGCTGCGGCACAGTTCGGCGTCGATCTCGACGTACAATATGCCAACAACGATCCGATTCGCCAGAACGACCTGATCGAAAGCGCCACCGTTAGCGGCGTCGACGGCATCGCCGTTGCGATCTCCTCGTCGGACGCTTTCGATGCCAGCATCTGCGCCGCCGTCAAGGCCGGCATCATCGTCATTGGTTTCAATAATGACGATCTCGACGGTGCCAAAGGCAATTGCCGCCAGGCCTATGTCGGTATGGACGAATTCGCCTCGGGTTATGAGCTCGGCAATCGCATGATTGCGCAGTTCGGCCTGAAGGAAGGCGACATGGTCTTCAACCCGCGCGAAATTCCTGAAGCCAGCTTCGCGGTCGCGCGTGGCGGCGGCATCGAAAAGGCGATGAAGGAAAAGGGCATCAAGGTGGAGACGGTCAAGTCCGGTCTCGATCCGGCCGAAGCGCAGAACATTCTCGCTCAGTTTCTCATCGCCAACCCCAACACCAAGGCTTTGTTCGGCACCGGCTCGGTCACCTCGACCGTGGGAGCAGGCGCTATCAAGGATGCCGGCATTAACATTCCGTTCGGCGGCTTCGATCTTGCCGTCGAGATCGTGAACGCGGTGGAATCCGGTGCCATGTTCGCGACAATGGACCAGCAACCCTACCTTCAGGGCTACTATCCGATCGCCCAGATCGCACTGGCGAAGAAATACGGCCTGACGCCGACGGACATCGACACCGGCCAGGGCGCCTTCCTCGACAAGTCGCGCATCAGCTCGGTCAAGCCGCTGATCGGTAGCTACCGATAAGCGTCACGCTTGAAGACCTTCCGGCGAGGGCCGGAAGGTCAATCGCGATCCCTGGAACAGAGTAACGACAGTGACCTACGCCATGACCGACACAGCCGTGCCGAAATCGCGCACGAAAAAACAATCGCTGCTGAAGCAGATCATGACCATGCCGGCCGGAGCCATTCTCCTGGTCTTCGCGACCCTGCAGATTGTCTGCATCGCCGGCGCGCTCGCTTATCCCGACGACTTTCGATACCTCTCGCCGCAAAATTTGACGATCTTGATGAAGGCCATTCCGGTGCTCGGATGCCTGGCGCTCGGCGCCGGCATCCTGATGATTGCCGGCGAGTTCGACCTATCGATCGGTTCGGTCTATACTTTGACAGCTGTCCTGATGGCGAGCCTTGTCGACGGCGGCATGAGCGCCTTCATCGCTGCACCGCTCGGTATTCTGCTGGGCGTAATGATCGGCCTTCTCAACGGCACGATCACCCTGCGCTTCGGTTTGCCGTCTTTCATCGTCACGCTCGGGGGCCTCTTGTTCTGGCGCGGCGCCGTCCTGCTCTATAACGGCGCCGTCCAGGTTCGGTTCGATCCGGAACCTGCTTTTTCCAGCTTATTTGCAGGGACACTTTTCGGCATCAACGCGGCCTTCGTCTGGATCGTCCTGTTTGTCATCGGTTTCTATCTGCTGCTGCACCGTCACAAGTTCGGCAACCATGTGTTTGCCACCGGCGGCAACCCTGCTGCGGCAACCGCGATCGGCATCAATACCGATCGCGTCAAGATGATAGCCTTTGCCATTGCCGGCGGTATGGCGGCGGTTGCAGGCATCCTCGCCACATCGCGAGTCGGCAGCGTACAGCCGGGGCAAGGTGCCGGTCTCGAACTGCAGGCGATTGCCGCTTGCGTCATAGGCGGACTTTCGCTGCGCGGCGGCCGCGGCTCGATCATCGGCATTTTCCTTGGCGTCATGCTGATCCACACCATCACAGATGTTCTCCTTCTCTTGAGAGCGCCAGGCTTCTATCTCGACATGTTCATCGCAACGCTGATCGTTGTCGCTGCCGCCTTCAACCATCTTATCGAACGCCGGGGGGCTGCATGATGTCCGCACCCAATCTTCTCGAACTGCACAATATCTCCAAGAGTTTTGGCGCGCTGACGGCGCTGCGGGATCTGAGCTTCCACATCGGTCCGAACGAAATCGTCGGTCTCCTCGGCGACAACGGCGCCGGCAAGTCGACCACGGTCAACCTGATTTCGGGGATCCATAAGCCGACCTCCGGCCATCTCAGCGTCGACGGCAAAAAGACGATGTTCACCTGCCGCTCCGATTCTGCCGATGCCGGCATCGAGACCATCTACCAGAACACCGCGCTGGTGGATTCGCTGTCGATCACTCGCAACATTTTCATGGGGCGCGAGCGGACCAATGCCTTCGGCTTCCTGAAGCAGGGGGAGATGCGCGATATCGCGATGGAAGTTCTGGAGAAAGCAGTCCACATCTCAGGTATTGATTCGCCTGACAAACTGGTCGGAGACCTCTCCGGCGGTCAGAAGCAGGCCGTCGCCATCGCCCGCGCCGTCTTCTTCAAGCGCCGGGTGCTGCTTCTCGACGAACCGACTTCGGCGCTGTCTGTGCGCGAAACCGAGGCGTTGCTCGCGCAGGTGCTGAAGCTGAAGACGGAGGGCGTGTCGAGTGTACTGGTGACGCACAATCTCTACCACGCCTACCAGGTCTGCGACCGGTTCGTGATCATGAGCCATGGGACAAAGGTGTTCGATGTGAACAAGGCGGATACAAG
This sequence comes from Pararhizobium sp. PWRC1-1, assembly GCF_049897905.1. Classification (NCBI taxonomy): domain Bacteria; kingdom Pseudomonadati; phylum Pseudomonadota; class Alphaproteobacteria; order Hyphomicrobiales; family Rhizobiaceae; genus Pararhizobium; species Pararhizobium sp. PWRC1-1. The sequence continues at coordinate 88,040 of NZ_JAFCXE010000020.1, forward strand.
CATCAGCCAACTTACCGAATATGTCGTCCTCACCTGATCCTTCCATCAAACGCCAAGAGGCAAATGTTGTGACAATCTCCGTAAAAGTGCGCCAGGTCGTAGGTCCAGAAGACACTGCCAGGCGCGACACAAAAGCTCTACGCGAGGCGTTCCTCATCGAAGGGCTTTTTTCAAAAGGCGAGATCAATCTCACCTACAGCCATCTCGATCGGATGATCGTCGGCGGGATCGTTCCGCAAGGGCAAGATCTCGTGATCGATCAGGTGAAGGAAACCGGCACCGGCCAGTTCCTTGAACGCCGCGAGGCCGCTATTCTCAACATCGGCGGCACGGGCACGGTGATGGTCGGCGGCACCGATTATCCGCTCGGTTTTCAGGATGCGCTCTATGTTGGCATGGGGCAGGGCGGGCTGTCGTTTCACAGCGATGATCCTGCCAATCCTGCGGAGTTTTACCTGCTTAGCGCGCCTGCGCACCGTGTCTGCCCGACAGTGTTGATCACGCTTGACATGGCAAAGAAGGTACGCACAGGCTCGGCCGAAGAGGCCAACGCCCGCACAATCAATCAGTATGTGCATCCGGATGTCTGCGAAAGCTGCCAGCTCCTGGTCGGGCTCACCATATTCGAGCCCGGATCCGTTTGGAACACCATGCCGGCGCATGTGCATGACCGGCGCATGGAGGTCTATCTCTATTTCGGCATGGAAGAAGCGACCCGCATCTTCCATTTCATGGGAGAGCCGCATGAAACGCGGCATCTCGTGCTGAAAAGCCATGATGCGGTGCTGTCGCCGGGGTGGTCCATCCATTCCGGTGCCGGTACCGGACGATATTCCTTCATTTGGGCGATGGCCGGGGACAACATGAGCTTCAACGACATGGACAAGGTGCCGATGGAGAGTCTGAAATGAACCCATTTGATCTTTCCGGCCGATGTGCCATCGTCACCGGCGCCAATACGGGCATCGGCCAGGCGATCGCCGTCGGTCTTGCGGGCGCAGGCGCCGACATCATCGGCGTCGGACGCTCGCCGATGGAGGAGACCGCTGCGCTGGTCGAAGCCAGCGGCGGAGCATTTCATTCGCTTCGTGCGGATCTGTCCAAAATGGACGAGGCGCGCGCCGTCATTGATCGCGCCGCTGCCATTCGACAGCACCCGGATATTCTCGTCAACAATGCCGGGATTATACGCCGGGCCGATACGATCGACTTCACCGAGCAAGATTGGGATGACGTCATGGATACCAATCTAAAATCGGTGTTCCTTCTCTGCCAAACTTTTGCGAAAACGGCGATAGCGGAAAAGGCACCTGCCAAGATCATTAATATCGCCTCGCTCCTGTCCTTTCAGGGCGGCATTCGCGTAGCCTCCTATACGGCGGCAAAGAGCGGCCTTGCAGGCCTGACGCGGCTGATGGCAAACGAGTGGGCGGCGCATGGCATCAACGTCAATGCCATCGCCCCCGGCTATGTCGAGACCAACAACACCACGGCGCTGCGGGCGGATGCCGAACGCAATGCCGATATCCTCAAACGCATTCCGGCCGGGCGCTGGGCGCGGGCGGATGATATGTCTGGAGCCGCCGTCTTCCTCGCCTCCCGCGCGTCGGACTATGTACATGGCACCGTCCTTCCCGTAGATGGCGGATGGTTGGCACGATAATGGAGTAACCGATGTCTGATCACACCACATTGCCTGAGGGCCTAGTCTGGACGGAAACATCGCCCGGCAATCGCCGCGCCGTTCTTTCGCACCGCCCGGAAATAATGCTCGTTGCCTTCAGCTTCGACAAGGGCGCAATCGGCGCGCTCCATTCCCACCCGCATACGCAAGTCAGCTACGTGGCCAAGGGCGTTTTCGAGGTGACGGTCGATGGCGTTATGACCACGCTGCCCGCCGGAAGTAGCCTCATCGTCGCCCCCAATCTCGTCCACGGCGTCGTGGCGCTCGAAGAGGGGTTGCTGATCGATACGTTCACGCCAAGGCGAGATGATTTTCTGTAGTGTGAAAGGCATCACTCGTTTGGGTGAGTGCCGATCTCCATCTTGTTGGTAAAACTGGCCGACCGATTGATTGTTGATCGATCGTTATTTGCATCCGTACCAACACCACGATCGACAACGTTGGGTTCGAACGCGAGCGCCATGCGGACAGATATCTGAAGCCACTCCAGGAAATGGAGCGACTGTTCCCGCGCTATCCCGAGGCGCTCGCGCGATGGAGATCGTCAATCTGTGCCGAAGCGGTATCCGGAGGGACGCCGCCGGGCGAGCTGAAGATGATCCGCCACGAACTCGACCTCATCCATAAGATGAAGTACGCGCCGCATCTCCTGACATTCTTTAGCATTTGCAGCGCAACACCTAAACTCAGCGGAGGAGCCCATTGGCCTCTTATCCTGGAGCGTCAACGAGCAGATGCAAGCGAAGGCGTGGGATGTCGAGCGTTTTCTCGTCCTCGAGGTTCAGCGAACGTCGCGGAGGACGCGGCGCGCTCGCTTGCCAATTCTTCGCGGCAAGCCTCGCCGAAATCGAGTAGAAAATTCATCGTGCCCGAACGCGCGAGGTCCCGTATCTCGGACAGGGTGCGATTTGGTGTGAGGTAGGTTTCGACGATCCTTTCCATCGCTAGCTCCGCTGCATCCACCACCGGTCGGGACGAGATCAGGCGCATTTGTGCGACCAGTGCATAAAGCAGGACGAGATCGGAGACATCGTCCTTCTGGTGGCTTAGTGCGTCACCATAGAGCCTCGTGGCTTCGGCTATGAAATCCGAAAACAGCTTCTCACGCTTGGCGGCCTCCAGCTCGCGATGCTTTTCCCTCACCTGTGACCGATGCGTTATCCAGGCGGTGGCGAACGAGGCCAGGCCGCCGATCGCGACACCGACGAGGCCCATTATGGCAGAGATGTATGCGTCCATAAGAATTCTCCTGTCGGAACGAGCGCGACGTGCCCAGGAAGATGACGAGGCCGCCCGCCGCAGGCTCCGTATCCGACGGACTCGTCATCGGTTCTTCTACCCTTCTAGCGGAGGCCCCACCCAGACACCTTCCGGCACTGCGGGAATGCTGTTCACCAGTCCTTCGAGCATCCCCTGGAGGACGTTCTCGGCCAGCTCCTCCATCTTGTCGGCGGGCCCGACCAGGCGGTCCGCCAACAGCAAAGTCAGACCGTGCATCTGGGACCAGAAAACAAGGATTGCCCCATCAATCGTTCGGGTATTGGGCTCGGTGTCTGCAATTTCCCGGCCGAGAGCGCCGTCACAGATCGCGCTCACGATCAGGGCTTTCATGTCGTAAGCAGCAGTCCGTTCGATCACTGGACGGCTCTCGCCCTGTTCGGCAAGGTAGCCGCCGAACATTAACCTGTAGAGCGCCGGGTTGGTGACCCCGCCGAAGACATATGCGCGCGCCATGGCAGCAAGCCTTTGACGAGGGCTGTCGAGTTCGCTGGTCGCTTCGGCCATGCGCTTCGCCAGCAGCTCAAATCCAATTGCCGAGACGGCGGCCAGCAATTCGCGCTTGTCGGCGAAGTGCTTGTACGGAGCATTGTGACTGACGCCCGCCCGACGCGCGAGCTCCCGAAGCGAAAACTCCGTGCTCTGGGACTCGCTGAGAACGTCCAGTGCGGTCTCGACGATCACCCGGTGAAGGTCACCGTGGTGATAGGGCCGCTGTTCCTTGGTGGAAATGTCTTTGGTCATATCCGTCCATCTAGGTTTGTAAGTTGCCTGTGTCAACTTATTTCCCAAATGATGTTGACATTGACCACACTAACCAATAAGTGGGCGTTGTCAACATCATTTGCGCATCAAATTGGAGATTGCAAATGAGCCATGCCGGCGCGAACGCCAGCGGATGGGGCGAGCGCGTCGTGGGCGTCATGCTCTGCAGCAGCGGAATCTGGGGACTACGGGCAGCGCTTGCCGACCGGGCCGAAACTCATTCGCACGGCGAAGCAGCAGCCCATCTCCTCGTGTTCGGGCTCGGTACGATCGCGGCGATGGCGACATTTTCATGTCATTGGCTGGCTCGCAAGTCGGCTGGGTGCCCGAAGCGCCAGAGTGCAAAGCGGGCTCATGTCTTCGTTCTCGACGCTCGCCATTGTCGTCGGAAGAGTGTGGTTTTGCCAGGGCATTTGAGCGATCCATTCCTTGGTCGCAACGCTCCAGCACGGAGCAGCATCTACTTGGCAACAAACATTTCATTTCCGTGGACATGCAGCCCAGACTGCTGCACGGCATGCTCGTCGGATCGGCCGCGGGGCCGACAGCCCGCGCGGATGAGCCGACACCTGCGCTCGACCATCCCGGCGAGAAGGATCAGCGTTGAATTCGATGGAATCACATCGCCGCCCCGTGGCAAGCGACCGGCGAAGCAACCGCCGTGCGCCCCCGTCTTTTCCCGACAGCAAAAATATGACGGCCGCCGCATCGGCGTGAGGGCTAACGTGTTGGGCAGCGTCGAGGCCAGGCAAATGTTGTCCTCTCACGAGCTTTGATCAACCGCGGGTTGTGGGCGATGATTTCCTAGAAGTGACTCGGTTACATCCCTTTGCTCGCCTGGGGGTTGCTCCTGTCAACTTTTTTCGATTGAGCCATGTTGACATTGTCCACTCGCGGGCGTAAGTGGGCGTTGTCAACATGGGCATTGGCCCGCAGCAGCAGCAGATTGGCGACCGACGGACGTCGGCTCCAATCTGGCTGCAAACCGTACCGGAGCAAAAACATGCGGTCCTTTCGATTGCTAGGAATTGGTCTCGTCTGCGCAGTTCTTACTGCCTGCGAAGAGAAAGCCGAGGTGGCGCCGCCGCCGCAACAGGTCCGCACCGTTACGGCGGCGGCGGCCCGGTATCAACCGGGCGCGGAAATCACCGGTGAGGTCAAGGCGCGGGTCCAGACCGAACTCTCCTTTCGGGTCAGCGGCCGAGTTCTTGAGAGAAAGGTGGAGGTCGGATCACATGTCAGAGCCGGCGATGTTCTTGCGCGGCTCAACGACACGGAACAACAGGCGGATGTGAGCGTCGCGCGTGCTGCTTTGGAGTCCGCTCAGGCCGTCGTTGCAGAGAGGAAGCTGGCCTTTGACCGGGCGAGGTCACTCCTTCAGTCGGAGGCTGTTCCGAGGGCGATGTTCGACGATGCGCAAAAGGAACTCTTGAGCGCGCAGGCTTCCTTAGAGGCCGCCGAGGCCGCGCTGGCGATGGCAGAGGACGCGCTGTCCTACACTGAGTTGAAGGCGACCGCGGACGGAATCATCACGGCCCGCGGTATTGAAGCAGGGCAGGTGGTCTCAGCGGCCCAGTCTTCCTTCACGCTCGCACACGATGGTCCGAGAGATGCGGTGTTCGATGTCTTCGAGGCGTTCTTTCTGGATGGCCAGCCGCTCAACGAGGTCGATGTCGCACCGGTCTCCGACCCCTCGCTCGACATCCACGCCAGGATACGCGAGGTCTCTCCCGTCATCGACACGAAGGCCGGCACGATCCGGATCAAGGTGGCGCTCCAGGGGGGCGCGCCATGGCCCCTTGGAACGCCTGTAGTGGGCAAGCTTCGGGCCGCGCCGCGTGACGGGATCGTGCTTCCCTACACCGCGATTGCATCAGCCGAGGGCGAAGCCGCCGTGTGGCTCGTTAACACCCAAAACCAATCTGTTTCGCTCCGCAAGATTTCTGTCGGCCGATACCGCCAGAGCGACTTTGTCGTCACCGGCGGCGTCGCCGAACACGACCTGATCGTCACCGAAGGCGGAAAATTCCTCAAGGAAGGCCAGGCAGTCGCCTGGGAAGGCAAGTGAGATGACCCTCAATCGCATATACACCTCGCTCCCACTTCTTCTGTCCGTGGCGCTACTTGCAGGCTGCGATCAGAACTCAGTCGCAGGAGAGCAGACGGCTCCCCGTCCTGTCAAAGTCGTCACGGCTGCGGCCGAACAGGACAAAGTGGCAAGCTCCCCCGGCGTGGTGCGGGCCCGCATCGAGACCGACCTGGCGTTCCGGACGCTCGGGCGAATGGTGTCCCGTAAAGTCAATGTTGGCGACCTGGTGCACAAGGGCGATGTCCTAGCGGAAATCGATCCTCTCACTTTGCTGCTCGCGGTCAGGAGCGCGGAAGCCGAACTGCGCAACGCCCAGGCGGAGTTGGAGAACGCCGCGACGAACGAAGCGCGCAAGCGAAGGCTCGTCCTGAGCAAAGCGGTGAGCATTGCCGATCACGATCTTGCCGAACAGCAGCTCAAATCGGCTACCGCGAACGCTGCAAAAGCGACGGCCAGCCTCGCTAAGGCGCACGAGCAGCTAGGCTACTCCGAGCTGAAGGCTGAGTTCGATGGTGTCGTGACCGCCACGTCCACAGAAATGGGCCAGACCGTCTCGGCCGGACAGCCGATCTTGAAACTGGCGCGCCTCGAACAGCGCGACGTGGTGGTCGACGTGCCGGAAGCGCAGTTCAGCAACATTCGCGTGGACGACCGCTTCAGCGTCGCCCTTCAGCTCGACAGCAGGATTCAGTCCATCGGCGTCGTCCGCGAGATATCACCTCAAGCGGATACCAATACCCGCACCTATCGGCTGAAGATCGCGATCGATCAGTCGCCGGACATCTTTCGCCTGGGTGCTGTGGTCACCGCGACGCCGCTTGCCGAAGAAAAGAAGCGGACGATTGCGCTACCCCTCTCAGCCATCCGCCATGAAGGCGGTGCCAGCCAGGTCTGGGTGTTGGATCGCTCCACTGCCCAAGTGGCCCTGAGGGCGGTTGAGCTCGATGGCCCCGCATCCGATGCCCGTTCCGTCCTGGTTCAATCGGGGCTGCGGGAAGGGGAAGAGATCGTCATCGCCGGAGTCGATGAACTTACTGATGGACAGAAAGTGAAACTCGGACAGGAGCCACGCCCGTGAATAAATTCAACCTTTCGGACTGGGCGCTCGAGCACCGTTCCCTCGTCTGGTATTTCATGATCATGTTCGCGGTAGCGGGCGCCTTTGCCTATTTTGGACTCGGTCGCGAGGAGGATCCGTCGTTCACGATCAAGACGATGGTCATCCAGGCGCAGTGGCCGGGCGCTTCGGCTGCCGAGGTGACCCAGCAGGTTACAGACCGCATCGAAAAGAAGCTGCAGGAACTCGACAACCTCGAACATACCCGCAGCATCACGACCGCGGGTCAGACGACCGTTTTCGTCGACTTAGTGCCGGAAACGAACGCGCAGGAGGTAAAGCCCACCTGGTCGCGCGTCCGCAATCTGATCGATGACATCAAACACCAATTCCCTCAAGGCGTGGTCGGACCCTTCTTCGACGACCAATTCGGTGACGTCTACGGCAATATCTTTGCCTTCACGGCTGACAGCGGACTTAGCCAGAGGGAACTGCGCGATTTCGCGGAGAATGCCCGTACGCAGATCCTAAAGATCCACGACGTTGGCAAGGTCGACATCGTCGGTGCGCAGGATGAGGTGATCTACCTCGAATTCTCCACCCGAAAGATCGCCGCCCTCGGCATCGACCGCGCCGCGATCATTGCCACACTGCAGGCGCAGAATGCCGTCACCCAGTCCGGCTTTGTGGAAACCGGACCGGAGCGGGTCGCCTTGCGGGTCGGCGGACGGTTCATTTCCGAAGACACCCTGCGCGGTATCAATCTTCGGGTAAACGACCGCTTCTTCCCGCTGACTGACGTCGCCACGATCACCCGCGGCTACGTCGATCCGCCGATGTCACTCTTCCGCTTCAACGGGAAGCCAGCCATTGGGCTCGCTATCGGTATGAAGACGGGCGGTAATCTGCTTGCCTTCGGGGAAACGCTTGAAAAGACGATGACCAAAATCGTAGCGGAGCTTCCGGTCGGCATCTCGGTGGAACAGGTATCTGACCAGCCGAAAGTGGTCGAAGAGGCGGTTGGGGGCTTCACGAAGGCCCTGTTCGAAGCGGTCGCAATCGTGCTCGCGATCAGTTTCATCAGCCTAGGGGTGAGGGCAGGCCTGGTGGTGGCGATTGCGATCCCGCTCGTTCTTGCAATCACTTTCATGGTGATGCTCTACACAGGCATTTCGCTGCAGCGCATCTCATTGGGAGCTCTGATCATCGCGCTCGGCCTCCTTGTCGACGATGCCATGATCGCAGTCGAAATGATGGTGGCGCGACTGGAAATGGGTGACAGTCTCACGAAGGCCGCCACCTACGTCTACACATCCACGGCCTTCCCAATGCTGACCGGCACGCTGGTCACTGTCGCGGGCTTCATCCCCGTCGCTTTCAACAAGAGCAACGCGGGAGAGTTCACCTTCAGCCTTTTTGTCGTCATCGCGGTTTCACTCGTCGTTTCGTGGGTGGTCGCAGTTGTGTTCACGCCCCTCATTGGCGTGACCATTCTACCGAAGACGATGAAGAAGCATGCCGAGCACAAGGGTCGGTTTGCCAAGGTGTTTTCCAGCCTCCTGCAGTTCTGCCTGCGCTGGCGCTGGATGACGATCGTCGCGACGGTCCTTCTTTTTGCTGGATCGATCGTCGGCCTGTCTATGGTGCAGCAGCAGTTTTTCCCGAGTTCCGACCGTCCGGAACTGATCGTCGACTGGAACCTGCCGCAGAACAGTTCGATCGCTGAAACCAGCCGCCAGATGGCCCAGTTCGAACATGACATGTTGGCCGATAACCCTGGCATCGAGCATTGGTCGACATATGTTGGCAGGGGTGCGCCACGCTTCCTTCTTTCCTTCGACGTGCAGCCCGCTGACGTTTCCTTCGGCCAGACGATCATCGTCACCAAAGGACTCGACGTCAGGGACAAGCTGAAGCGGGAGATGGAAGCCTACCTTCAGAAGACTTTTCCGGGAACGGACGCCTACGTGAAGCTTCTGGACATTGGTCCCCCGGTTGGAAAGCCGATCCAGTACCGTGTATCCGGCGAAGATCTGCAGACGGTGCGCAACCTTGCACAGAAGCTGGGGTCGATAGTCGGCAACGATCCCTCCCTCAGGAACCTTGCCTTCAATTGGAACGAGCCTGCCCGTGTCGTGAAGATTGACGTGCTGCAGGACAAGGCCAGACAACTGGGAGTCTCGTCACAGGACATCGCGATGGCGCTCAACACCGTCGTACAGGGAAATGCCGTGACGCAGATCAGGGACAACATCTATCTGGTCAATGTCATCGGCCGTGCCGCAGAAAAGGAGCGTGGCTCGATCGACACGTTGCTTGACCTGCAACTGCAGAGCAGCAGTGGTCAATCCGTTCCGCTGTCATCGGTGGCAACCTTCCACTACGAGCTGGAACAACCGACGATCTGGCGGCGCGACAGAGTTCCGACCATCACGGTCAAGGCCGGGATTGGCGATGCGACGCAGCCGGCGACCGTTGTGAAGGCGCTTGCCGACAAGGTTTCGGCCTTCGAAAAGACGCTGCCGGCCGGGTATTCGGTCGAGGTGGGCGGCGCAGTCGAGGAGAGCATCAAGTCGCAAGGCCCGATCGCGACGGTGGCGCCCGCCATGTTCGTCATCATGGCCACGCTCCTGATGATCCAGCTTCAGAGCTTCCACAGGCTGTTCCTGGTCTTCTCGGTAGCCCCATTGGCGCTGATCGGCGTCGTCGTGGCGCTGCTCGCCAGCAATTCGCCCCTCGGCTTCGTCGCGCTCCTGGGTGTCCTTGCGCTGGTCGGAATCCTCATACGCAACTCCGTGATCCTGATCGTCCAGATCGAGGAGCTGCGTGCCGAGGGGATGTCCGCGTGGAAGGCGGTGGTGGAGGCGACCGAACACCGCATGCGGCCGATCATGCTCACCGCTGCAGCCGCGACGCTCGCCCTGATCCCGATCTCGCACGAGATCTTCTGGGGGCCCATGGCCTACGCTATGATGGGCGGGATCGTTGTCGGTACGGCGCTGACGCTTCTCTTCCTGCCGGCGCTCTACGTCGCCTGGTTCCGGATTCCTCGTGAAGTCGAGCAGAACTGAGATGACAACATTCCTCTTCTTCCCTGGGCGAATTGCCCAGGGTCTCACCGGGCATGGATTCGCCAAGGCGATTGCTGGCCGCGTGGGCCGAGCAGTTCCCGTCCTTCTGGCCTTATCGCTCGTTACATCGGGCTGCGCCAGCCGGGTGCAGGATGTCCTCCAACCTCTCGCCGTGGCCCCGAGGGATACGAGCAGGGTCACCATGCTCGTTGCCACGACACGAAAGCCTTCGGAGGTCCCCGGCAAACTCTATTCGGGCGACCGCGGAACGGCGATCTCGCTGAACAGTGTCGACGTATCCATCCCGCCCGATCGGAACCGCAAGATCGGAGAGGTCCAGTGGCCGTCTCGCATGCCGCCCAATCCGCAAAAGGAGTTTGCGGTTACTCAAATCGCCAAGGTGCAATCCGAGGGCCAGGCGCTCGAATGGTACCGGAAGAATCGAAACAAAAAGCATCAGGTCGTCATTTTCGTACACGGCTTCAACAACACCTATGCGGACGCGGTCTTCCGCTTCGCGCAGATCGTCCATGACTCGGGAACCGACGCCGCACCGATCCTCTTCACCTGGCCGTCAAGGGGACGTACCTTTGACTATCTCTACGACAAGGAGAGTGCCAACTATTCGCGCCGTGCCCTGGAGGATCTGATCCTTCAGGCTGCGAAAAGTCCAGACGTCTCCGATGTGACGATCCTCGCCCATTCCATGGGCGGCTGGCTTGCGGCCGAGGCGTTGCGCGGGGTGGCCATGCGCGAGAAATCAATCCCAACGAAGGTAAAGAACGTTGTCCTCGCATCGCCGGACATCGACATCGACGTGTTCCGTCGCCAGTTTACCGAGATGGGGCCGAAGCGGCCGCACTTTGTGATCCTGACGTCGACACGCGACAAAGCTCTGGAGGTTTCCGGCTGGCTATCGGGCGGTGTCAATCGCCTGGGCGGAACCGATCTCAGACCCTATGCACCTCTTTTCGACGAGCTCGGCGTTTCCGTCATCGACACGAGTACCATCGCGACGAACGATGCCCTTGGCCACAATGCCTTCGCCGACAGCCCCGACATCGTGCGCCTGTTGGGGCGGCGGCTGGCCGGGCAGACCCTGGATAGCGGAAAACCAAACGCCGCAGACCAAATCGGTGTGACTGCGGCAAACTTCGCAGGTTCGGCTGCGCGCCTTGCGGTGGCGGCACCAGTCGCTGTCATCAGCCCGGAGGCGCGAGAGATCCTGAAGAAGGAACTCTCCTCCGACGGTGCGACTATCAAGGATGGGCAGATTGCGTATTGAACCTTCGCCGCCGACGGCAAGGAATTCGTTAGGATCGAAAGATGGAAATCGCCAAGACTGTAAGACTCCCGCCGGGGCCTGAATACTTGTCGCGGATTGTAGCAGCCGGCACGGCCGCGTGCCGGCTTTACGGGCCGTCGAAGACAAACGTCGCGGACATCGCGCGGCTTCTTGGGAAGTCCCCGGCCAGCGTATACAAACTCTTCCCCTCCAAGGCTGCGATATGGGATGCCATCGCCGGAAATTTCCTGGAGACCACCCTGCGCGTCCCCGCGCTTGCCATTGGTGAACGGGGCGACGCGGCGAGCTGCCTCAAGGAAGCCGCTCTCGGTCAACATCGGTTGATGTCAGAGGCACGCGATGGCGATTGCAATATGTTCAGCCTTGTTGTTCTCGCCGCAGAAGGAAGTTGGCCATCGTTCACGCAATACCTCAAGGAACTCCAGGCCGACGTAAGAAAGTTGATCCGCGCCGGGGTCACACGCGGAGAATTCGCGCCAGGTAATGTCGACGTAGCCGCATCGTGCTTTTGCGCCTCGGTCATCTCCCTGTGGGATCCACGGTTAATTGGAGCGCCTTCGAGCGCACACTGTATATCGGCGCATGCCCTCGTTTCGTTTGCAGTGGCGGGACTTCGCAGTCACCCTGGCGTGTCGGCATGCGCGCGCCACTAAAGAGGGGTTGCACGACGAGACTTCGTGCAACTTCGCCGACAGGAACTTCCCGATTGGAGCGTCTGCGGAGACGAGCGTGGCAGCGGACAGTACGAACCCGTGACCGTATAGGACGAGGATTCGCCTCCCTTTTCCGGGTGTACGCGACTACGCCTCCGTGATTTTCAGGTATCCCTGTTGAACGAGCTGGATCGTTCGGCCATTGTATCCGTGTCAATCTTCACGTTCGAAGGAAGGTCGGCATTGCCCAGCGGCGGACTGGCCCAATACGCGACGACTTAAGAGCGGCCAACCGTATCCCATCCCAATTTCACCGTGATCAGTAACACTGATGCTGTTCGATCAGCACGAGGCTTCGAAACGGCCAACAATTTCTCGACGTGGGCACCATCACAAGCCCACGACGTGATGTCAGTGGCACTCCTGCCATCATCAACTTATGGCGCCTGACGCCTAACGCAAACATCACCGTTTCTCGGCGGATCGCCAGGCCGCGAAATCAAGACGGCTCTGCTCATCCGTCGGCGGGTAAAGGCCAATGATGGAGTGTCCCTTCTGCACCTGCGCTAACACGAAATCCTCAAACACCGTCATTTCCGTCGCCTCGTCGGCAATCTCGTCGGCGATTCCGGCGGGGATGACGACAACGCCTTCTCCGTCACCGACGATGATATCGCCCGGCCAGACAGCGACATCGCCGCAGCCGATGGGGCCATTGATATCAAGCGCCTGATGCAGGGTCAGGTTCGTGGGAGCAGACGGGCGGTTGTGATACGAGGCGAAGGGCAGCTCGGCGATCTCGTGGGAATCCCGGAAGCCGCCGTCGGTGACCACGCCCTCCACCCCGCGCACCATCAATCGGCTGACCAGAATGGAGCCGGCGGAGGCAGCCCGTGCATCCTTGCGGCTATCCATGACAAGGACCGCGCCGGCTGGGCATTCCTCGACCGCCTTGCGTTGGGGATGTTCGCGGTCGCGGAAGACCGAAAGCGGGTTCAGGTCTTCCCGGGCCGGAATATAACGCAGAGTAAAAGCTTCGCCGACCATGGTGCGATTGGTGGCGCCGAGTGGCCGGACATCCTGAATGAACTGGTTACGCAGGCCACGTTTGAACAGCGCGGTGCACAGAGTGGCGGTGCTGACCTGGCGCAGCTTTTCACGGGTCGCGGTTGAGAGGGGATGTGTCATGTCGATGTTCCTGAGAGATTTTGGCTGAGGAGATGTCGAGTATGGGCTACCAGCGGGGCACGCGTCGCTCGTAGGCCGGGTCAAATTGCTGCATATACAGCGTGTCGTTACGGTCGTTCATGCCGGCCGATTCATAGAGCGCGGCCAGTTCCTTGAGCTTTGCTTGATCGATCGACACGCCGAGGCCGGGTTTGTCGCAGACTGCAAGCGCGCCGTCCTCAAACTGGAACAATCCTCCTTCGATGATATCGGTGTTGGTCCAGGGATAATGCGTATCACAAGCGTAATGCAGGTTTGGCGTTGCCGCTGCCAGGTGGGTCATTGCGGCCAGCGTGATCCCGAGGTGGGAATTTGAATGCATAGAGACCTGCAGGCCAAATACCGCGCAGAGTTTTGCCAGATGGGTGGAAGCCCGAAGGCCACCCCAGTAGTGATGATCCGACAGAATGATTTTCACGGCATCCTTGCGGACGGCTTCCGCGATCTGGCCGAATTCGAGCACGATCATGTTGGTCGCCAGCGGTATTCCGCATTCATGGGCAACCTGCGCCATCGCCTCCATACCCAACACGGGGTCTTCTAGATATTCGATGACGCCATCCAGCTTTTTGGCGATGTAAAGCGCGGTCTTCACTGTCCAGCCGCCATTGGGGTCGATGCGTAGGGGATGGTGCGGAAATGCTTCCCGCAGTTTCAGCATCGTCTCGATCTCGACATCCGGTGCAAGCACGCCGCCCTTTAGTTTCAGGGACTGGAATCCGTACTGTTCGACAAAACGCCGGGCCTGCCCGACCATGGCGTCCGGTGTCATTACCTCGCCCCACTCGTCCGGCTTCTGGCCGATATGGCCTGCGAACTTGAAGAAGAGATAGGCGCTGAAGGGAACGCGGCCCCGGACGGCGCCGCCCAGAAGATCTGAGACCGGACGTCCGAGCGTCTTTGCCTGAATGTCCATGCATGGAATTTCAAAGGCGCTGAAGACGACATCGGTGACCTTGTGATCGGCGACCGCCGTCTTGGCATTGATGCCACCGCCGTTCGGCAGCGCCCTCAATACGCGGGCCTTCAGGTCGTGCAGGTGAAACGGATCGAGACCAATCAGGCTGCTGGCGGCCTCACGCAGGCCAGTAAGAGCCTTGATGCTTCCATAGCTCTCGCCCAGCCCGACAGTCCCGTCGTCGCATGTCATCTCGATGATAGTGCGCAGCGCGTAAGGTTGGTGCACCCCCTTGCAGTTCAGCAGGGGCTTGTCCGGAATGGCGACCGGGGTCAGGCGGATATCGGCAACTTTCATGAATTCGTCCAGAACCGTTAATATTCCTCTTTCTTACACTTGCATCTTACAAATGCAATGTGATATCTCAGATTAATAACGGAGATATCAGATGAGCATGGATTTTGAAGAGTCGCTGGATACGGTCCTGACGCCGGTCTCGTCGCAAGGAGACGGTAATCTCGTTACCCAGGTTCATCAGGCTCTCCGCACCGCAATCGTTCAGGTGAGGCTTCGCCCAGGGAGCGCGCTCTCCGAAAAGGAAATCGCCCGTTGTCTCAAGGTGAGCAAGACGCCGATCCGCGAGGCTTTGATCCGTCTGGTCGAGGAGAGGCTGGTGACGGTAGTTCCAAAGAGCGGCACCCGGGTGGCCCCGATTGATATCGAGCGGTTCCGCGAGGGCTGCTTTGCAAGGCTCCATATCGAGGTAGCAGCCGTGGCACAGGCGGCCACGCTACGCAAAGACGAGCACATTATCCAGATGAAGGCCAATCTCTCGCGTCAGCGCGACGCGTTGAACCGCGAGGCCTACTGGGACTTTTTTCTTTGCGACGAGCAGTTTCATGGGCTCATTCTGAAGGCTGCCGGTTTGAAGGGTCTCATCCCTATCATGGAGGTAGCAAAGGTGGAGGTGGATCGCATCCGCAGCCTGAAGAACCGGCTTGGCATTCGCCGCACCGAAACCGTCATTCGCCAGCATGAGGAGATTGTCGATGCCATAGCGGCCCGCGATCCCGGGCGGGCGGCGGATGCCATCCGCAATCACCTCGGAGAGGTTGACACCCGTATCTGGGAACTGGGCGAGGATCACGCGCTCTGGAGTTTCATCGAATCCGTCAGCCGCCGTCCGCAAAAGACATCCCTCGGCTTCACCGCCTGAGCCGTTCTCTCCCTAAACACTGTTGTATTTGAAAGGCTGAACTTATGTTCAAAGAAAAAACCGCGATCATCGCCGGAGGTGCGCGTGACATCGGCCGCGCTTGCGCGGAAACGCTGGCGGCTGGCGGCGCCAATGTCGTGGTGGTTTATAAATCCAGTAAAGTGTCTGCGGACGAGGTTGTCGCGACGATAGCGAAGGCCGGTGGGTCGGCCATGGCTATTGCCGCCGACCTCACGAAAGAGGACGAGGTCGCCGCTGTGATTGATCAGACCACGGCACGGTTTGGACAGAAAATCGATATCCTCCTGCACGTGACCGGCGGTATTGTTGCACGTAAAACCGTTGCGGAAATGGATACGTCTTTTTGGCTTTCCGTGCTGGACCTCAATCTGACGTCTTTGTTCCTGATGACGAAAGCCGTTTTGCCGCATATGCCGGACGGCGGGGCCATCGTCACGCTGGCGTCCCAAGCCGGCCGCGATGGCGGCGGTCCGGGCGCTCTTGCCTATGCCACCGCCAAGGGTGGCGTCATGAGCTTTACGCGCGGCCTTGCCAAGGAAGTCGGCCCCGGCATCCGCGTCAACGCGCTCTGCCCCGGAATGATTGACACGACTTTTCACGACAGCTTCACCAAGCCGGAGGTTCGAACCCGGGTTGCCGGTGCAAGCGCACTCAAGCGCGAGGGGAGGCCGCAGGAGGTGGCGGAGTTCGCTGCATGGCTGGCGTCCGATGCGGCGAGCTACGTCACCGGTGGGTGCTTCGATATCAACGGCGGCGTGCTTTTCTCGTAGGCGGATAGCCGTACGGGACAACAGGGCTTCTTTTTGAACAGACGATTGATCGGGAGGATCACTCCAATGCACTTCAGACATGCTTTTCTATCCGCAAGCGTTGCGGCCTTCGTTGCCGTGCTTCCTATTTCCGGCATGGCGGAAACACCCAAAGACCAGCTCGTGATCGGTCTTTCCATGACCAACCTGCTGACGCTGGATCCTGCCGAAGCGGTGGAAACCGAATCCTTCGACGTCCTCAACAACCTCTATGACCGCCTGATCGAAATGGATGCGAAAACCCCGAGCACACTGGTGCCGGGCCTTGCGGAAAAATGGGCTGTCGCGGAAGATGGCACCATCACCTTCACGCTTCGCGACGGCGCGGCATTCCAGTCGGGAAATCCGGTTACTTCGGCGGATGTCGTCTGGTCCCTGAAGCGCGTTATGACGCTTAATCGCGGCCCAGCCTCGTTCCTGCGGGAACTGGGCTATTCAAAGGAAAATCTTGAAACGCTTTTGACCGCGCCTGATGCGCACACGGTCGTCCTCAAGCCGTCCGAGGCGATCAACCCTGAGATCATTCTTTACACGCTGGCGCGAACCGTCGGCAACATCGTCGACAGCAAGACCGCGATGGAGCATCAGGAAGGCGAGGATCTTGGCAAAGCCTGGCTCACCAACACCTCGGCCGGGTCTGGCCCATTCGTGCTCAGGCGCTGGAGCGCCAACGATGCGGTGATCCTGGATCGCAACGAGGCCTACTGGCGCGGTGTGCCGCCGATGCGCCGGATCGTGATCCGGCATATGCCGGAATCTCAAAGCCAGCGATTGCAGATCGAGAACGGCGATATCGACGTCGCACGTTCGCTGTCGGCCTCCGACATCAAGGCTATGGGCAAGAACGATGCGATTGCGATCCAGAAAGTGGCGAGCGGCGGCTTCTATTATCTTGCGGTCAGCACAGCCGATCCGATCTTTGCAAAGCCGGAAGTGCGCCAGATTCTCACCTCGCTGATTGATTATGACGGTATCGGTACGGCGGTGGTTGGAGACTACGGTGTAAAAAGACAGGTCCCGGTACCTGTGGACTATGCTGGCGCGATCCCCGATCCGGGCTACTTAGTCAATGTGGCCAAGGCAAAAGAACAGCTGGCCAAGGCTGGCTATCCCGACGGTTTTGAAACCAGCATGCTCGTGCTTTCGGACTCGCCGTTCGTGGAGATCGCAACCGCCATTCAAGGTACGCTGGCGCAGGCTGGTATTAAAGCCGAAATCACGCAAGGCAATGGTACGCAGGTCTATGGAAAGATGCGTGACCGCAAATTCTCGATGATCGTCGGGCGCAGCGGTGGCCAGATGCCGAACGTGCTCGGTGCCATCCAGGCCTACACCAGTAATTTCGACAACGGCCCGAAAAGCACACAGACCGCGAGCCTTGCTTGGCGTACGTCTTGGGATATCCCCGAATTGACGAGGCTCACCTCTGAGGCCCGGTCCGAAATGAACGCGGAAAAGCGCATTGCCCTTTACAAGGAGCTACAGGAGAAGTTCCTGTCCTCGTCTCCTCCCTTGTTTGCCATCGCCGCCGCCACACAGCCAAGCGCTATCCGCGCTAATGTCGATGGGCTCGTCGATCAGCAATCGCGATCGCCACAGTGGTATTACGTCAGCAAAACCGGGAAGTGATAGAATGCCAGGGAAGGCTTGAAATGTCTGAAAAATTGCTTTCTGCAAAACATGAAATGGGTCAGCGCCTCCGGGCGTTGACCGGCGGTGCTATCGGACCGTTCGTCAGCGTGCTCGTCGCGTTCATTGGTCTTCTCGTCATCATCTTCTTCATCGGGCGCGTCTTGCCAATCGATCCGGTTCTGTCCATCGTTGGGGATCAGGCGGACGCATCTACCTATGAGCAGGTTGCGCGCGAAATGGGGCTCGACAAGCCAATACTCCAGCAATTCATAATCTATGTCTCGGATGCTTTGCAAGGCAACTTCGGCCGGGCGCGTCTCACCGGCAATCTGGTCTGGTCGGATATTCGCGCAGTATTTCCAGCGACCATCGAGCTTGCCACCTGTGCCATCGTCATCGGTGCTCTGGTCGGCATTCCGTTTGGTGTCATTGCTGCGGTCAATCGCGGCAAGACGCTCGATCATGTTTTGCGTATCGTCATGCTGATGGGGCATTCCGCTCCTATCTTCTGGCTCGGGCTGATGGGTCTGTTGGTGTTTTACGCGGCCCTGCATTGGGTTGGCGGATCCGGGCAGCTCAGTCTTTACAACATGGATATTGTGCCGAGGGTCACTGGCTTCATCACCATTGATGCACTCCTGTCCGGCGATACCGATGTCTTTTGGGATGCGATCAATCATCTGGTGCTGCCGGCCGGTATTCTCGGCTATAGTTCGACGGCCTTCATCGGGCGAATGACCCGTAGCTTCATGCTGGACCAACTGACGCAGGAATATATCACGGCAGCGCGGGTGAAGGGCCTGTCACGACGGCAAGTTATCTGGGGACACGCCTTTCGCAATATCCGTGTTCAGCTTCTGACAGTGTTGGCGCTCGCCTATGGTGGATTGCTGGAAGGGACGGTGCTGGTCGAATCCGTGTTTTCGTGGCCGGGCCTTGGCCAGTATTTCACCAACGCGCTCCTGATCGGCGATATGAACGCCGTCATGGCCGCAACCCTGTTGATGGGCTCCATCTTTCTCGGGCTGAACCTTCTCAGCGACATCCTCTACCGGGTCCTCGACCCAAGGACGCGATAATGCACCACATGATCAAAACCGCTCCGCGCGCCGTCACAGCCGAGCCGTTCGAAAACCAGCGTGCGCAGTTGATGGCGTTCTGGCGACTCTATCGCACCGATCTGACCGGTGTGCTTGGCATTACCATCATTGGGCTTCTGCTTGTCGTTGCGATTTTCGCCCCAGCGCTGGCGCCTTACGATCCCTTCGTGCAATCGTTGACGACCGCGCTTCAGCCGCCAAGCTGGGCGCATCCTGCAGGAACCGACGAACTGGGACGCGATATTCTGAGCCGGCTTTTATATGGCGCTCGAACCACGTTGCTGATCGTCATATCCGTGTCGCTGCTCGTTGCCCCCGTCGGTCTTTTGATTGGCGTCTGCTCTGGTTATTTCGGCGGATGGGTGGACAAAATTCTGATGCGTATCGTCGATATCTTCCTGTCGCTTCCCTCGCTCGTGCTGGCTCTGGCTTTCGTCGCAGCCCTTGGCGCGGGAACCGAAAACGCGGTTCTGGCGATTGCATTTACCTCGTGGCCGGCGATCGCCAGGCTTGCGCGGGCCGAAACGCTGAGCATCCGGGCGAACGACTACATCTCGGCGGCCCGGCTTTACGGGGCGACACCGTCAAGGATCATCCTGCGCCATATCGTGCCCTTATGCATGCCGTCGATCATCGTGCGCATCACGCTCAGCATGGCAGGCGTCATTCTAACAGCAGCCGGCCTCGGATTCCTCGGTCTCGGCGCCCAACCGCCCAGCGCCGAATGGGGTACAATGATCTCGACGGGCCGCAAGGTCATGATCGATCACTGGTGGGTAGCGGCCTTTCCGGGGTTTGCCATCCTGATCACCAGCCTTTCCTTCAACCTTGTGGGTGACGCACTGCGAGATGCCCTCGACCCAAGGAAATCCTGACATGAATGACATATCAGCCGCATTACCCCTGCTGCGGGTGCGCAACCTCAATGTCCGCTTCGGCGCGTCGCCGGATGCCGTGCGCGCATTGCGCAACGTCTCCTTCGATCTTGGCAGGGAAAAGCTCGGCGTCGTTGGCGAATCCGGCTCGGGAAAATCGACGCTGGGGCGCGCTCTGCTGAAGCTGTTGCCTCCGAGCGCCAATGTTTCCGCCGGGACGATGCAGTTTTCAAATCTCGATCTTTCCGCAGCGTCGGAGAAGCAGATGCTGAACGTGCGTGGCCGCCAGATCGGCATGATCATGCAGGACCCGAAATATGCGCTAGATCCGACAATGAAAGTCGGCGATCAGATCGGCGAGGCGGTGACACTGCACTTGGGGAAGCGGGGCAGGGCGCGCCGCCGACATGTGCTGGACATGCTCGACACAGTTCAGATCCGCAATCCCGAACGGGTCTACGATCTCTACGCGCATCAGATATCCGGCGGGATGGGGCAGCGGGTGATGATCGCCATGACCCTCGTGGCTGAACCGAAAATCATTATTGCCGACGAGCCGACGTCGGCGCTTGACGTAACAGTGCGGCGCAAACTCCTGGTTCTTCTCGACGGACTCGTGTCTGCGCGTGGCATCGGATTGATCTTCATAACGCATGACCTGGATCTGGCAGAGAGTTTTTGCGACCGTCTGCTGATTATGTATGCAGGACAAATCGTCGAAGAACTGGGTTCAGCCGACCTCAAGAATGCCCAGCATCCCTATACGCGCGGGCTTCTGGCAAGCCTGCCGAGGCTCGACCGCCCGGTCGACCGCCTCTCCGTTCTTGTCCGTGACGCGGCTTGGAGCAAGGATATTTCGCAGAGGACAGGACCATGATTGAAATCAGCAACCTTCATCTGGTTTTCGGTAACGGCCGAAGCCGGGTTCAACCGCTCGACGGCGTTTCCCTGTCGGTCGCCAGAGGCGAAACCTTTGGGATCGTCGGAGAAAGCGGCTGCGGCAAATCCAGCTTGCTGCGTTGTGTCAGCGGCCTTGAAGCCGGCTGGACGGGTGCGATCAGCATTGGAGGGACACCGGTGCCGCGTATTCGCAAAGGCGCCGATTGTCGGATCGTGCAGATGGTCTTCCAGGATCCCTACGGCACTCTGCATCCGCGTCACACCATCGAAACCGCACTTTCCGAACCACTGCGAGCTCAGGGCATGGACAGATCGGCGGGCCGGATCGAGGAGGCGCTGGTGAGCGTCGGTCTCAGCCCCTCTTTTGCTTCCCGTTACCCGCATCAGATTTCCGGCGGTCAACGTCAGCGCGTCGCGATTGCCCGTGCCCTGATCCTGAAGCCCGACGTGATTTTGCTTGACGAGCCGACTTCGGCGCTTGACGTCTCTGTCCAAGCCGAGATCCTCAATCTTCTCGCTGACCTCAAGGACGACCGGGGTTTAACTTTCATTCTCGTCAGTCACGACCTCTCCGTCATCGCGCATATGTGCGACCGGCTCGCCGTCATGAATAACGGCCGGATTCTAGAGGAATTGCGCCCTGAAAACCTACGCACAGGAGAGGTCTCGAATACCTATTCACGTGAGCTTATCGAGAGCAGCCGAGCTTACGCAGGATGATTGCCCGTCCCGGGGTTCAAGAGAGCAATCGCGATTACAAAAGTGTATCAGTTTACCTGACAGTTGACAGCCGAGGTCGGCAAAGGTGTTCTTTGGCGCGGCTCCGCGCGAGTATAGAGCCTGCATCGAAGCAAGCTTCAAATACAAAGGAACATCGTCTATAAATCCAGGATTCAGCTCCTTGGAGAAGGCTGGCTGGGGAAGTATCTGGAGGCTCATAAGATTGAAAAACTCGATAAATGCGCCGTTGTTCGTTGCCTCGGCGATTGAGCAATGGAAGGCGAAGTCGAGTTGATCTAAGGCGGCTTCGTCGTCAAGCGAAGCCTCGAACTGACGTGTGATCGCCCGGTGCTCCGCTCCGATGTGGTGACCGGGAGAAAATTCTCCAAATGAGTACGATTGGTGGGATGGTTGTCTCGACAATGTTACGATTCCGATGCGGTCGTCCGTTTTAAGATGCGGACGTCCCCCTGTCTGGACCTACCATCGTTAAAGAAGGCCGCCGAGCGCTCAGATCGTTGGAGTTCGGCGGCACAGTACATCCATCTACGCAGTGCGAAGTCGGCACATTTCATATTCATATCCCCGTCTCTCGGCAGATGACGACACGCCAGCCGTCAGGGTCTGAATATGTAAAGCTACGACCAGCCCAATAGGGATTTTCTGGTTCAACCGGGGAATGACCCCTCCGCTGGGCGCGTCCTATCGTCATGACTACAATAGCCATGGCTGGCGGCATGCTACCGGCCGCCCTCAGCCTTGTATCGGGCGACTCAAGCTTTCGCCAACCCATGGGCATCGTCGTGATTGGAGCTGCTGATCATACCGGTGGTGTTCACATTTTTCGATGACATGCTGATTTGGCTCAAAGCCAGGTTCCGACAGGGTGAGGTTCAACATGCCAAATGACGGCTGGCGTAGGCGTCGATCTGCGACAACGGTATCGATACGTCATAAGAAGGGGCTCGAGATCGCAACGCGCCAGCGGATGACCGCCGGCGCCGTCTCCTGAAATGTCGCCATCCTAAGCGAGGGGCGCTCGGTGGAACGTTTCCGTTCACTCAGCAGCTGACGTGTGAGGCAGCAACGTTTCTCAAACGATACGGACGCGGCGCGTCACGCTTGATGAGCTCAGAGCCTATGATTAGGGATGATGAAGGTCCCATCGAGGTTGTCGATGTTCTGGCAGTTTAAGACCGGGCACGTCTTGTCATCGCGAGTCGGAATGTTCTTCCACTCCGCATATTGATTGCCGTCGCAGTAGCCACTGTTGCGAACGAATCGGTCATATAGGGGAAGGCCACGAGGCGACGTCCACCGGAAGATCACGGCACCCTGATTGTGGACAGCCGCCCGTGCTCTCTCGCAGCTCATAGACAGCGGGTTAAGGCGCGAGATGGCGAGTGAAGGTGAGGCGGCGGAGGCCGCGATTACAATAGCAAGTGCAAGCTTTTTCATGGCGCTATCCTTGAACGTTGGTTATAGTAACCCTTCCGCGGTTCATCTGGTTCCCGCAGTTCTCTGCCATTTGTGAAGTATCCCACGTCGAGCAACTGGCGCCAATTTCCGTCGCGAGCCGTCTAACCGAAATGAGACCCTCGAAGTTCGGCTTCGTGCCTGGCGCATTCTACGCGGCGCTAGCCTGCGGGGTGTTGGCGCAATGCTGTCGGTTCGCGCAATAGAGCCCCCTTCGAACTGTGTCAGGCCGCTGGTCCGGTCCATGTCAGACGGATGGGTCGTGCGGAAATTGCCATGCTCGTCACTGTAGTCCCGGACAAGTTTGCGCAGCTTGCCACGCCTTTCTCACGCCATGTCATTGGCAATCATCCAGTAGTAACCGTAGAGGTCGGGTATTTCACCATCCTCGAACGAAATTGTGGCGCAGCTCACGGAAATGTTCCGTTTGGCAGCCGGTCGCGTTATTTGATCTGAGCTATCAGCGGTGGCGCAGATTGCGGCGCCTGATTTCGCAATGCTCTCTCGCATGCCGGGGAGATTGTAGTTGGGGTTCGATCTGGCGAGCGAAAAGCTCCACGACCGCTTCCCATTGGGCCTGTGGTCGTCCCCCTTAACGTCATTTTCGCGAAGGGTATCGAGGCCGCGTATGTTCACCCGCACTCGACAGCCTGAAAGGATGAGTGCGACAGCCCGGTTGCGATGTCGGTGGCTGTCTGCGCGTCCTGCTTTGGAATGGGCAGCCCTCACTCAAAGAAGCACTTGAGCAGATATACCGGGAGAGGGCCGGAACTGGCCTTGTAGCCGGACTTTTCTCGGTGAATAGTCGTTATGAAGTTGCAAAAACTTAAGCATCCCCTCATAAATTACTTTCGATTGCGCTGTGATTGATCAAGACGAAGAGGTACAGCTTACTTTCGACAGCATTTCTGCTTTGAACATGAATGTTCGTAACGGAGAACGCTATGGCGCCAGACGTCGGGGTTGATCGACGACACGAGCTTGTCAGATTTGCCGCTAGGCCAGGGACTGACGCCCTGTATTCTTTTTACGATTGGTCATTTCTCTTAGTTGACTGCTCAAAACAGTTCTCGAGCCTGTACGGTTTGGATGAGAACTCCTCTCTCACGCTTCAGCATCTATACCCAGGCATTCTGCGGATCGACGCGGCCGCGTGGCAAGATGTCAGCGATACAATGGGTCATTTGGTTTTCGAGTTACCCGAGGAGAATGAGGTAAAACGAACCTTGTTCATGGTGCCATCACCGCAAGGCATTGCGGCTCTGGAATTCCGAGATATCCCACATGTTCGAAAAGACGACGATCGCGCCGTTCTGCTTCATCAGGCGACCCACGATCCCCTGACAGGTCTGCCTAACAGAAGAGAATTTGGCTCGCAATTGAGTGCTGCTCTAAAGCATCGCGACAGTAGCATACTCGCCTTGATGCAACTTGATCTCGATGACTTCAAGCCGGTCAACGATACGCTTGGGCATGGTGCTGGGGACATTGTTCTGAGGGAAACGGCTGATCGCCTGAAAGCATCTCTGCAACTCGGCGAGACCGCTTACCGCTTGGCCGGCGACGAGTTTGCAGTCATCAAACAGCATTGCGGTACCAGGAAAGCCGGGGAAGACGCGGCCGAGCGCTTGGTGAAAGCTTTTCAGCGACCGTTCGAGGCTTACGGTATCACCTTGTTCGTCGGCGCAAGCGTTGGCGTCGCATTTGCCCCAGAAGACGGTGAGGACACCGAAGGGCTGATGAAAGCGGCCGACGTAGCCCTCTATGCGGCGAAGAAAGACGGGCGGGGCAGAGCGTCCATTTTTGAAGCAGGTATGCTGCAAGTGCTTGAACAGCGGGAACTTCTGCGTAGAAGCTTGAGGCTGGCTTTGCAGCGCGAAGAATTCTTCGTTGAGTACCAACCAATTACAGGGCCGGGTCGAAACATCACCGGCTTCGAAGCTTTGCTACGTTGGCGTCATCCAATGCTCGGAGTGATACCTCCGGTCGCATTCATAACTGTGGCCGAAGCAGATGGGTTGATGCCGGAAATTGGACAATGGGTGCTCGAAACCGCTTGTAGGGCGGCTCTAACATGGCCAGATCACCTGACTGTAGCCGTGAACGTGTCGCCCGCGGAGTTCCTGACGACGGGAATTACCGACCGCATCTCAGCGGTTTTGGACGAAACTGGCCTTCCTTCTGAAAGGTTGGAATTGGAGATAACAGAAACTGTCCTTCTGGAGCGGACAACCAACAACTTGGATACGTTGAACACTCTGAACATCCTGGGGATCAAGATCTCACTGGACGACTTTGGAACCGAGTATTCATCACTCAGCTATCTCAAGAATTTTCCGTTCGATAACATCAAAATCGACAAGTATTTTATCTCCGACTTATCGACAGATTTGAACAGTCAGACGATAGTGAAATCCATCATTGGAATGGCCCATGGGCTGGACATGCGGGTAATTGCCGAGGGAGTGGAGACATTAGAGCAAGAGCTGTGGCTTTGGGATGCCGGCTGCGACCTCATTCAGGGCTACGCCATTAGCAAACCGATGCCAGCGGAAACGGTAGCCAACTACCTTAACAGCGCTTTTCAGACTGATCATATCCAAGGTGGGGTAAGGAATGAATCTTAGAAGTTCCAGCTCAGATGAAACGCCGGATGGCGTCGCCGCAATGCTCGCCGTGGAAATGGATTTCGCAATGTTCAGTTCGGACTGGGCAAACTGCGACCGCCTTTCAGATTATGTTGCCGCAATGATTAGCCGTGATCAATCTGATCCCGTGCGGTACGCCAATGTTTTTTCGTCAGCCGTCAATGAGCTTTTGGAGTATTCGTTTCGAATTGGGACTGGATGCGGCAGGCTGCTTTGCGAAATTAGCAGGATAGGTGAAATTGACCGCGTGGCCTTAAGTTTCCCGAGCGTCGAGGCGGCGCGAAGTCGAGTTTTGAGCCAATTGGCCGCGAGCGTATCGGTAGACGTCGCCCCCAGGTATCTGGAGATGCTGCATGGCTATCACGCCGTCGAGCCGGAGGATGCGCTGCTGGGCCTTAAGGCAAATTTCGACGCTTCCATCACTGCTGGAAGAGGTCGTGATGATTCGCTGACTATCGTCGCCGATATACCGACACAGGGCCTGATTAATTGAAAAGGGTTACAGGTCCAGGGAGTGCCGCTTACGATAACGGAGCGAATGAGCTTTTGCTCACCGGCACGCTGCGTCCCTACAACCCCAACGATCTCAATGAGATCATAGCAGTACTCGAACACGGCATCGCGAGTGCACCAGGCACCTTTTACGTCAACGTCAAAAGACTGGTACACATCAACACTACGGCATATCGAACGTTGGCGGGACGGATCCTTTTTGCGTGCCAGTCGAAACCGGACTTGCGTGTTGTCATTGTGACCTCAAGCGTTGTGGCTTGGTCGACAAAACTATTCAGCCACCTTGTAGGTCTCCACGAAAATATCAGTCTGAAGGTTTACGATTCAGCTTTTTATCCAGGGCAAACCTTTGTCGAAAACGAGAGCTTTATCCCAATTCTTCGGACCCAAACCAAGATGACATGGAGGCACGAGCAGCCGATCCTGGCGCGTCATGGCTTGGTTCCGGGCTTGGCGGTTGCCGATATCTGCTGCGGAATCGGTGACTTTGCGGTTCTTCTAAAGAAAGAGTTTAGGCCGTCGCGTCTCGTGGCTCTCGACCATTCAGCGGCGAGCCTGGCTTATGCGAGACGCGTTGTATCTGAAATTGGTGTGCAAGGGATCGAATACACCTATGGCGATGCTTCCCAAATGCTGCTTGAGGATAACTCGTTCGACTTTGTCACGTGCCGGCACTCGCTCCAGATATTTGACCGGCCCGAGGTACTTCTGAAGGAACTTTTTAGAATTTGTAAGCCAGGTGGTCGGGTCTACATCACTAATGAGAAAAACTCCCATTGCGTGGGTGAACCTCGCTCCGAGAGTATCCAGTGGACATACACCGAGGTTGCTAAGCTCTTTGCGTTTTTTGACATGGACGTAGAAATGGGGCCGAAAGGGATCCGATTGCTCGCGAATGCGGGATTTGATCAGATCCAGATGGAAAGCTTCATGGTTACAAACCACGAAGGCGATCCCCAAGACTTCGCGGATGTCATCTCTGCCTGGGAAAATGTGTATGCGGGAGAAATGGCCGTTAAACGAGGCGATACTCCGGAATTCATAGACCGTTTTCGAAAAGGCTTCCAAGACCACATTTTTGCAGCTCTTCATCCGAGCGGATACGCAGGGTGGCCGATCTGGGCGGCATCCGGGCGGAAACCGCTATGAGTAACGGAGCTGGCGCCGAGCGACGTTTAGGTTTGGGATCATTCCGCGCCAAGTTTGTCTTGGTGGTAGGTGGAGCCGTCCTTTTCGACCTGCTGGTCAGTGGCGGGCTTGCACTTTGGAATGTTCGCCAACTTTCAAATGATGCCACCGAGGAAGTTGGCAGAGGACTGAAACGGGCAAATGAGGACTACATTCACTCGTACGCTGACGCCACCGCTGCTCGGGTCAACCTGGTGCTCGACCAGGTGGACGCGAATGTCAGAGCGCTCGCGGGCGTTCTACAAACGCAAATTGATGATCCCGCGTATGCAGGAGTTGGCTCAACTGTATCTCTCAGCCACCCTGGCTCAACGACGGTTGAGTTCAATCCAGCGGGCGGATGGGCCCAGAATGCTCCCGGCGCGACATCAGTCGTTAGCGTGTGGGGATACCTGCTTGGAGCCGATCATCAGCCGTTGCCAGCGGTACTCGACGAGATAAAGAAAAGCGCGGCGTTCGATCTCGTCGCGGGCAGCTTTTTGCATAGCGGGCCGCCGAAGCTGCAGATGTACTTCATAGGCCCAAAGGAACGCCCGATATTTCGGACGTCGCCTTACACAGACCAGGCACAGACTTTTGACCGTTTGTACCCCGGTCACAATACCCAGAACTTCTGGGACTTTTTCTTTCCTAAACTCTATGAGAGCTGGGAAAGTTGGGCGAAATCACCCGAAACGCGCCCAGTGTCTGACGATATCACCCGCACGGCTCCATACACAGACGCAATCACCGGCAAGCTGATTGTCAGCTTCTTCCATCCGCTCTGGACCGCAAACAAGGTTGGTGTGGCGGGAGCTGCGGGCGCCGATATTACACTGGATCAGCTCGCGGAAATTGTGGAGAACGTCAAGGTCGGCCAGAACGGCTTCGGGTTCCTTGCGTCTTCCGATGGGAACGTGATCGCGATCAATCCGGCCGGAGAAAAAACCATTGGGCTTCAGATGTCAAACGACGCCGGGAAGGAAGGCGTCACCGGACTGGACCGCTCGCTGAGAAAAAGCCGTCAGAAAAGCATTTCCACCCTGGATCTGGGACGGAACAGTATTCTTCAGCGTATTGTGTTGGACGATGCCGGCGCGGATGTTCCTTATTTGGTGATTACTGAAAAACTAAAGCCGAGTAATCTTTGGGGTACTGAGGGTGTAACTTCGGAAGTGATGTCACTTGGTATCATTGTACCTGAGCAGGAAATCTATGCATCGTTGTTGGCGGCGCAGGACAAAATCCAGGACGCCAGCAATCGGATCGTTTTATACCAGCTGCTTGCAATTTTGGTTTCATTAGCAATCGTAACAGCAGCCGTACTGGCAGCCTCTAAACGAGTTACCGCTGGGATTACCGCCCTTGCGGGGGCTGCGCGGCGGATACAAGAGCGGGATTATTCAGTTCGTGTGGCGATCTCCAGCAATGACGAGGTTGGTGAGGCCGGGGTAGCTTTCAACCGCATGGCCGAAGAGATTAGATACAATACCGAAAACCTTGAAAGACTGGTGGAAGACCGGACGCACGAAATCGAGAAGGCGAAAACTGAAATAACCGTGTTGAATGCGAAGCTCTCCGTTGAGAACGAGCGTTTAGGAAGCGAACTGGCGGTGGCAAAGCAAATTCAGCTTATGGTGCTTCCTCGCCAAGCCGAGTTAGCGGATTTTCCCCCAATCGAAATGGCTGCGTTTATGCGACCCGCCGATGAGGTGGGTGGTGACTACTACGATGTCTTGAAGGACGGTTCGCGCCTCAAGATCGGCATAGGAGACGTAACCGGGCATGGCTTGGAGAGTGGAGTGCTCATGCTGATGGTGCAGTCCGTCGCCCGAGCGTTGCAGGATGCCGGCCAAACTGACCCATCTCGGTTTCTGAGCATCCTCAACAAAACTATTTTCAAAAACATAGAACGGACTGAAGCTGACAAGCATCTAACGCTAGCGTTCCTCGATTATGAGGATGGATTTGTAACGATTTCCGGACAGCATGAGGACGTCATCGTCGTCCGGCGCAGTGGCGAAATCGAGAAAATCAACACAATCGACCTTGGTTTTCCTATTGGCATCCAGGCGGATATTTCCGCTTTCATCGACACCAAGAAAATCCCATTCAATACGGGGGATGTCATAATTCTCCACACCGATGGTGTCACTGAAGCGGAAAACCCCGCTGGAGAGCTCTTCGGAATTGAACGCCTTTGCGAAGAGGCCGCTCGCCTTCACCTAGAAACCGCCGAAGCTATCCTGGAGGGGATCTTGAAAAAGTTGATATCATACATTGGAATACAGAAAGTCCACGACGACATCACTTTAGTCGCGCTAAAACACAGGTAGATCATGGCACGGACCATTTTTGGAACGGCCTCGCTGGCTCGGAGACACGAATCCGGCCCTATGCGAATAAACCTTGCGGGCCGCATTCTTCAGGTAGAGTGGAGCCATTCTGGCCTTACCGCCGACTACATAGCTGAGGCGGTATCTGCTCGATTTAAGGGATCGAAACAGGTTCATAATACCGTCCGCCACGAGATTGGATTTCTCGCCAACGAGCTGATCGAAAATGCCATCAAGTTCGGATCGGGAGAAAGTATCGGCGTTGAGGCTTCCGTTGAAGATGACACATTTCGGATATCCGTCACGAATATTGCCTCGGCTGCGCTAATGCCTAAGCTCATCAACCTACTGACCGAGCTTTCATCTGGGGAGCCTCAGGCTATGCTCCTTGAACAGCTCGAAGCAAATGCGCTCGAGTCTGAATCGAATGCGTCAGGTCTTGGGTTGCTGACCCTCCTTGCCGACTACGGTGCTCGAATGGCATGGCAGATCGAGGATTTGCCGGGAGAGGTTTCCACAAAAATTTCGACACATGCCGCAATCACGGTCCCCAATCACGAGGCGCAGCACCATGGAAGTTAAAGCAGATACTTATCGCGTCTGGTCTGAGCGCTCCACTGTCTTTTTTGACGGTACAATGCGTCTCTCTGGCCCAGATGCGTATGCCCCGGTTTATTCCTTGGCATCCGGTCTGATAGCTAGCGAAAATTCAGTCGTGTTGGATCTTACCAACCTGGTATTCCTGAACTCTTCCGGGATAAACCTGCTTGCCAAGCTTACAATTGAAGCACGCAACAAGCCGGATGGTGCGCTTGCCGTAAAAGGTAGCAGCTCCATCCCATGGCAGTCGAAGTCTTTGCCAAACCTGAAGAAGCTGTATCCCGCGCTTACGTTAACGCTTGCATAACTACGCCGCCTCGTTGACCTCGACACTTTCTCCTTCCCAAAATGCGGTTAATCTGAATCTCTATGGCAAACCTGAGGTTTACGATGCAATCAGGGATTTCGTTACGTGAAGATTTTGATGGAGAACGCCTCCGGCGGCTGGCGCGGCAGACGAAGGATGCAGCCCGGGTGCGACGCTTGTTGGCGCTCGCCTCGATCTACGACGGCGGCACGCGATCACATGCCGCCCGTCTCGGCATGTGACGCTCCAGATCGTTCGGGACTGGGTCATGCGCTTTAACGAACGCGGCCCTGCTGGACTGGTCAATGGCAAGGCTCCCGGTTAGCAGTCGCGGATGAACGATCAGCAGCGTGCGGCGCTTGCGCAGGCCATCGAGCGTGGTCCTACGCCCTATCTCGACGGCGTTGTTTGCTGGCGTCCGTGCGACCTGGCTCAATGGCTTTGGGAAGAGTTTCGCGTTTCTGAATGTTTGGGAACTCTCGATCTTCGGGCAAGTGGTCGTCATACGGTCAGTTGAGGGCGCCCTCGAGCGGGTTTGTAACCGCTGATCTACACCACTGCCGGGGCACGATCCGTGCCGGGTCCTGCGCGCGCGTTGCGTCTCATCCGTTCGTTTTTTCATACTTGGAGGGGCCAAAGTTCGACAACATAACGGGGCAGCCGATCTCATATCCGGCAGATCTCATCCAGAGCGGTCTCTACAAGCTCGGCGGATTCCGTGGAATCGGTTTTTCGCAAAGTGGGGCCATATTCAGCCATTCCTCCATATCGTGTCGCTTCGTACGCTCTTTTATAGGAATCTTAATTTCAGAAGACAGAAGTCCTGGCAATCGCCGCCCCAGAGTGATCGAAAAACGACGATCTGCTGCTATCGAGATGGATGCCAACGGTCTCTCCGATGCGAAAAGCGCTATTGGCAGGCGCGCTGACATTTATAAGCCCGAGCTTGGGATTGCGCACGAACACCGAGGTGTTGCCACCGAGGTACTCGTTCGCCTCGACCGTGCCACGGCAGTGGCCGCTCTCCGGGGCGACCAGTGATAGATGTTCGGGACGTGCGCCGATTTGCTCCGGGGCGGCGTTGCCAGTGAGCGGTAGCTCCATAATGCCTTCACCCGACAGATCAAGCAGACCGTCGCCGTTCCTTCGGCAGGGTAGAACGTTCATCTTGGGGCTACCGATAAATTGGGCGACGAACAGGTTGGCAGGCTTCTCATAAAGCTCGTGCGGGGTGCCCTGCTGCATGACGCGGCCGTCTTTCAGCACGACGATGCGGTCGGCCAAGGTCATCGCCTCAACCTGGTCGTGGGTGACGTAAATCATGGTGGCGCCGAGCGTACGGTGAAGCTTGGCGATCTCGAGCCGCATGTCGACACGCAGGGCTGCATCAAGATTGGACAACGGCTCATCGAACAAAAAGCCGACCGGTTCGCGCACGATTGCACGGCCGATGGCGACGCGCTGTCGTTGGCCGCCGGAAAGCTCCTTCGGATAGCGGTCGAGCAGTGGGGTCAACTTCAGCGTATCGGCCGCCGTATCGACTTTGGCTTTAATCGTTCTGGTTGAAAGCTTGGCCAGTTTCAGGCCGAAGCCCATGTTCTGGCGAACGGTCATATGCGGGTAGAGGGCATAGGATTGGAACACCATAGCGAGCTTGCGCTCTACTGGGGAGGCCAAGGTGACATTGCGCCCGTCGATGAGGATCTGGCCGGAGGTCGTCTGCTCCAACCCTGCAATCATCCGCAATAGCGTGGATTTGCCGCAGCCGGAGGGACCGACGATCACGACAAATTCGCCGTCGGCGATCTCCAGGTCAAGATCCTTGATGATCTCGACTGCGCCATATTGCTTGCCTGCCTTGCGTAGCGAAATCGTACCCATGGTTTTCTCCTGAAAAGAGGTCAGCCCTTGACAGCGCCGGCCGTCATCGACCCGCTGATCTGGCGATACATGATGAGGCCGAGCAGGACCGGCGGCAGTGCGCCGACAATCATGACGGCCGACGCGACACCCCATTGCACGCCGCCGCCGCTGGCAGCGAAGAAAAACGAGGCGCCGACGGTGATCGGTACTGCCTTCGACGTGGTCAGCATCAGGCCGAAGAGGAATTCATTCCATGCGGTGATGAAACCGAAGATCAGGCTGGTGACGATGGCCGGACGGCAGACTGGGGCAATGACGCGCAAAAGGATCTGCGTGCGGCTGGCACCGTCCATCAGGGCCGCTTCATCGAGTTCTGCCGGCAGGTCGCGGATGGCGTTCACCAGGATCACCAGGGCCAGCGGCAGGTTGACGATCGAAAGGATCAGGCCAAGCCCGAGACGGGTGTCCAACAGCGCCAGCCACTGGAACATCATGTAGAGCGGGATGGCAAAGATGATCAGCGGCACGGCGCGCAGATTGACGATGAAAGGCAAAAGCGTGCGTTCGCCAAGCTTGCCACGTGCAATCGCATAGGCTGCCGGAAGGGCGAGAACAACGGCAAGCGTGGTGCCGATGAAGGCAACTGTGATGCTGTTGAAAAGGTAGAGGAAGATGTTCAGCCGGTCGGAGACCTGGAAAACTGCGAGATAGTTTTCGAGTGTCGGCGCCTGTACCCATAGTCCGGGATTGGTCGACAGCTCGCGCGTGCTCTTGAACGAGGTAACGAGCGTCACCAGGATCGGAAAATTCATCGCAACGGCAGCAATAGCGAAGACAAGCCAGCGGAGCGCATTGATCATTTGAGTGCTCCCTTGCGGCGGCTGGCTATGACATTGAGGCCGTAAAGGACGACGAAGGATACGACAAACAGGATTACGGAAGCCGCGACGGCTTTGCCGATGGCGCCCTGCTTGAAGAAGGCTTCGTAGATGTAGATCGACAGCGACGCCGTGGAGCCGCCGGGACCGCTGCCGGTCAGAACGTAGACATTGTCGAAAACCCGGAAACCATCGATAAAGCGGATGAGCAGCGCAACGGCGATCGTCGGGGCCATCAGCGGCAATTCGATGTACCACAGCAGGCTCCAGCGCCTGGCGCCGTCCATCGCTGATGCCTCGACGACCTCGGTTGGGATCGCCCGGTAGGCCATGTAGAACAGCAGCAAGGCAAACGGCGTCCATTGCAAGGTTTCCACGACGATAAGTGTCCAGAATGCGGATGTCGGACCAAGGAACGACAGGCTGGCGCCGAACCAGGACCACAGATAGTAGGGCACAGGACCGGCGAATTCATGCAGGACGAGACGGTACATCAGGCCGACAAGGGCCGGCGCCACCATCAGCGGCAACATCAGGATCGCCATCAGCCAGCTGCGTTTTTGGATCAGCGGCGAGAGGAAGATTGCGAGGAACAGTCCGAGCCCACATTCGAGCACGGCGGTGAGCGCGCCGAAGCGCAGCGAAAACCAGGTCGCCCGCCAGAATGCGCTGTCATTCCAGACAGCGGCGAAGTTGGAAAGGCCTGTGATTTTGGGCTGACGCAGCGTCTCGAACGACACGTCGGAGATCGAATAGATCAAGTTGACAATCGCCGGGAAGCCTAGGAATACCAGCAGAAACAGAACCAACGGCGTAGCCAACAGCCGAAATTCCGAAGAAGGAGCGCGCTGCGTGTTCATCGAGCCGGTCTCCCTCTGGTGGCGACTGCGTAAGCGATCATCTGGGCTTTTCCGTTCGGTAAAATTGCCTATACGCCCAACGCCACTACGTCAGGTCCTTGCGGGGCATGCTGGCGGCGATCATCCGCCGCCAGCAATTCACGCTACTTGAGCAGCTCGGCCATGCCCTTTTCAGTATTGGCAAGCGCGTCGTCTATCGACTGCTGGCCCGACCAGTAGCCGGTGAACTCCTTGGCCTGGAGTTCGTAGACCGACAGCGCCTTGGCAGAGGTGCCACCGTTCATGACGTAGCCGTATTTGGAGGCGAATTCGCCGAGCTTGACGAGATCGGGGCGCTCCTTGGCGACTTCGGCGACGACTTCCGGCGTCAGCGCCGGGGCGCCGTTGTGCCCGGCGTATGTCAGGGCAGCTTCCTTCGAGGAAAGCCATTTGATGAAAGCTTGGGCGCCGGCCTTGTTTTCAGCATTTTTGTTCAGGCCAAAGCCGAGGCCATGGATGTGAGTAAATCGCCCTTCGGGGCCGGCGGGCGGAGCAACCGTGTCGGTTACTTCTGCGACGGTTGGTGACTTCTCCTTGCTGGTCAGATCCGAGGCAGCGGCATTCCACTGCATCATGGCAGCGACCTGCCCGGAGGTGTAGGCAGCATTGGCTTCGGCAAACTCGTAGGACAGTGAATCGCGCGGCGTTGCACCCGCATCGTAGAGCAGCTTGTAAGTTTCGAGACCCTTGCGATAGGCCTCGGAATTGACAGTGATCTTTCCGGCATCATCCATCCAGTTGCCGCCATAGGCACGCGGCAAAGACTGGAACACCATCATGTTAAACAGCAGGTTCTTCAACTGCAAAACCGTTCCGTAGCGTGTGGGGCTGTCGGGATTGACGGCTTGGGTGAAATAGAGCGCGGTCGCAGCGTAATCGTCCCAGGTCCATTCGTCCGGGCTCTTCGGCTCCAGTTTCTTGCCGAGGTGCTTTTCGGAGATCTCCGCATACCTCGCCTTGGCAGCGTCGTCCTTCATCAGGGCATCGATCAGGTCCTTGCGGTAATACATGAAGTGCAGAGAAAGGTCGGTGGGGACGCCGAACTGCTTGCCTTCGTATTGCATGGTCTTGAGCACGGAATCGCCATAGACCGAAGCTGCTTCGCCCGACAGTTCGACCGGCTCCATGAACGGCGCGTAGCGGCCGATGGAATAAGTTGCGAGCAGATTGACGTCGAAAGCCTTCGAGCCGGCTGCAAGGTCGGCCTGAAGCTTGTCCCAGAAGCCGTCGCGGTTGAAGAACAGCAGCTCGACCTTGTCGTTTTCAGCGACACCGGACTTGGCGTTATAAACGTCTGTTGCGGCACGCAGTGCCGTTTCTTCAGGCCCGCCTGGCCAGCCGAGCACTGTCACCTTGGCGAAGGCGGGGCTTGTCAGAAGATTGGCGATGGCAACCGCGAGGAGGCCGCCCTTCCTGATTGTCGTCAATGTCATTTTAGTTCTCCTCTATATTGGTTTTTTGCTAGATCGGCGATGCCCACGACGCCGGCTCTTTCCCCGAGAGCGGCGGCATGGATTCTCGGTGTGAGCCGCGGCGGCAGGCCTTTAAGCGCCTGCCGGACGGTGTCGAGATAGGTCGGAGCAAGCCCGATGCCGCCGCCGATGACGATGCGGGGAGGATCGAGTGCGAGATGGATATTGCGGCAGAGCTGGGCAGTTTGGCGTGCCGACGTCTTTATGATGTTGCCTGCCCATTCGTCGCCGGCGGCTGCAGCCTCGAACACGTCGCGTGCGGTGGCGCCCGGGTAATATCCGGCGGCCTGGCTGGCGATCCAGTGGCCCGAGACCTGATCCTCCAGCGTGCCGGCCACATCGTCGGCAACGCGGAACTGTCCAAAATGACCGGCGAGCCCGAACATCGGCTTGCCATTGATGACGATGCCACCGCCAATACCGGTGGAGATGGTCAGGAAGACCATGTCTTCGTTTTGGCCGGCACCGAAACGGTGTTCTCCCCAGGCAGCGGCCTGGGCATCGTTGGCGGCGAGAACCGGCACGCCTGAAAGCTGCTTGATCGCCTCTTCCAGTGGAAACTGGTCGGGTATGTCCAGGGTGTTGCGGTTGAGCGCCGACCAGTGACCATCATCGATGATCCCGGTGGCCGCGGCGCCGATTGTGGCGTATCGACCTCGCCAGGATGCAATCGCTGCAAACAATGCCTCAAGCCACTGTGTGGGCTCACCCTGGCGCGGCGTCGGCATCTTGTGGGTGTCCAACACTGCGTTGCCGCGCACCAATGCGGCAAGCATCTTGGTGCCGCCGATGTCGAGTGCGAGAACAGTGTCTGGGGACGCCATGTCAGTCACGCCTTGGTTAAGGAAAGGGTTTCGTCGAGGGCGGCGCGGAACCACGAGGTGACATGTTCCGGCCGGGTAATGGCCGAGCCGACGACGACCATGAAGGCACCACTCGCAAGGGCTTTCGAGGCCTGCTCGGGTGTGCGCACATTGCCTTCGGCGATGACGTGAGGCGTGAGCTTCGAAGCTGCCGCGATAAGCGCGAAATCGGGCTCCGTAGGCTCAACGGGACCGGTGTATCCGGCAAGCGTGGTGCCGACGATCTCGGCGCCTTCGGCCAGCGCCTGTTCGGCATCTGCCAGGATCGAGCAATCGGCCATTGCGATGCGGCCATGGGCATGGATGCGGTCGATCAGCGTCTTGGTATCGACCGGGCGGATGCGCTGGGTGGCGTCATAGGCGATGATATCGGCTCCGGCCGCGGCCAGTGCATCGACATCTTCAAGCCATGGCGTGATGCGCACCGGCGTGTCATTGAGGTCGCGCTTGACCAACCCGACAATCGGCTTGTCGGTGGCTCCGCGGACGGCGCGGACATAGTCTGCCGACTCGATACGAAGGCCAGCAGCGCCACCATCCAGCGCCGCCAGCCCGAAGCCGACGACCATCATGGCGTTGTCCATCGCGCCGCCCTTCACCGGCTGGCACGATACGATCAGTCCATTCTTCAAGGCTTGAATGTCAAGCGGCACGTCCGGCTCTCCTGTTGTGCTATCACGGTAACAGGACAAGACCAGATTGCAACAGGACTTTAACTGGTATTATCGCATCAACTCAATGACGAAGTCGTAGACGTCGCCGCGATATTTGGTCTGCGTGAACTCAACAATCTGGCCATCGGCAAGGAAGCAGCGCCGCTCCATGATCAGCAGGCTGGCATCTTCGGGCGTTCCAAGCAGGCGGCGTTCCTCGTCGCTTGCGGGCTTCGCCTGCATGCGCTGCAGGGCACGGACCGGCAATGCACCGTGGGCTTCGAGATATTCGTAAAGCGAGGCCCGGATCGCCTGCGGATCTGGGACGAAGCGGGCCGGTAAAGTCGCGATTTCGATGGCGATAGGGGTATCGTCGGCTGTACGCAAGCGCCTGAGACGGACGACCTTTTCGCTGCCGGAAATACCCAAGGCCATCATTTCCGCCGGCGATGGACGTGAAATATCGCGTGAAATCCAGACGCATCCGGGTTCCAAACCGCGCGAGCGCATGTCCTCGGAAAAGCTTGTCATGGTCGCGAGCGATTTCTCCAAGCGTGACGAGACGATAGTTTTGGCGCCCTGACGTCGGTCGAGAAAACCATCGGAGACCAATCCGTCTATCGCTTTGCGCACGGTGACGCGAGAGATGCCGAGCGCCTCACATAACCTGCGTTCACTGGGGATGACGGCGCCACGCCTGACCCGTGCCGCACCGATCGCCGCCTTGATGGCATCTTCCAGACGGCGATAGAGTGGCTCTCCACTTTCGCCTGCCAGCGCCTGCAAAAGAAAGTCGAGAACTGCCTTATCGTCCATCGGAACACCCCACCTGTAAGCGAGCTTCCTTATGCGAAATTTTTTTTTCGAGGTAAACTGGTATTGTTCTTGTGGGCTATCCTTGACCTGAAAAAGTTATTTGTTCTGCCTTTTTTGAGTTCGGCCAATTCGATCACTTAGGTGACGCCGTTTGACCGACGTTTGTGCTTTGATAGCGAAGAACTGGTCCGGGCACTCCTCGCGTTCACGGACATCCCGTTGTGGTGATGTAAAGCAACGCATTCGCGACCTCCCGAAGATCGGTGCTGCCCAGCCGCGTCGGTTCAGGCAGGGGAGGCGAGATCAATCCCCATCCCCCATCCGTCAGATCGCACACCGCATTGCGTGTCGGGCATATTACCGACGGGCGAAATCAGTCCAGCCCATTGTGGTCTCCGTTCGTCCTAAGCAAACAAAGAGAAACTCAACTGGCTGATTTCACTCAACTATTTTTCGGCCAGGCTCTTACGCATCGTACCGCCGCTACACCTTGCTTCAGAAAAGAAAAAACGGGCCGACGGAAAACCGCAGCCCATAAAGTGTGAAGGTCATGAACCTCCAGAGGGAAACAGCTGCTGCGGCGGAACTGGGAGGAAGCCGCCATGTGCATCAGCTGAAGTCTGTATGCACACATCACGATGCACTTGATTGTTGTGCAGAGCAGCAATGCGTTCGTGGCTTGGATGACTGCGATCCCTCGCGCCGGCTTTTTTTGTTTCGATACGCCATTCAAGCCAACGTTACCAGGTGATCAACGGCGACTTGCGCAGCCACCCATCCATTGTGATTTGATCCAGCACGAAGGTCGCAACACCTTCACGCGAGATGGAGCCGCCATGGAAGTCGCTCAGGTCGGTAAGTGCTCGGATTGCTTTCTGCCCAGGCTTGTTGTTGAGGTTCGACGGACGAACAATGGTCCATTCCAGATCGCCGCCCTTGATGATTGCCTCCTGACGGTTCTTGTCG
The DNA here is from genome assembly GCF_049897905.1 of Pararhizobium sp. PWRC1-1. Taxonomy (NCBI): domain Bacteria; kingdom Pseudomonadati; phylum Pseudomonadota; class Alphaproteobacteria; order Hyphomicrobiales; family Rhizobiaceae; genus Pararhizobium; species Pararhizobium sp. PWRC1-1. The sequence continues at coordinate 126,798 of NZ_JAFCXE010000020.1, forward strand.
GCATAAACCTTGCGCAAGAGCAGCGGGAAGATCACCTTGTCGAATAGAAACCCGCCATGGCCTGCGCTATCGCCGGCGCCAATGCCGGTAATGGCGACGAGGCGCGAGACGTGCTCCGCCTTCATGGCGTTGACGAGCGCCCGGGTTGCGGTCGAGAGAAGGGTGACTTCACGAAACGGGCTTACGGGTGTCCCGAGTGCGCTGATCACCGCATCTTGGCCTATTATTGCCTGGCGCAGCGCCTTCTCGTCTCGTGCGTCGCCGATAACGAGTTTCGCTCCCTTGAGATCGGTCGCTTTTTCCGGCGAACGCACCAGTACGGTGACATCATAGCCGCGGCTCACAGCCTGGCTGACGATATGGCGGCCGGTTGGGCCGGTGGCACCAAGAACCAGGATCTTTGGTGCGGCGGAGAAATGAGCGTCGGTGATGGAGGTGGTCATGGTTTCGGTCCACTTGAAAGCAGGGCGCCTCTCAAGAGGCCGCCCTGTAGGGTTCGTTGCTTGGGATGATCAGAGCCTGCCCTCTGCGAGCAGTTCGCGGGTCCGCTTCAGTGTCGACAGAAGGGCCGATTCGTAACCCTTGTCACTGTCAAACTGCGTCTGCTCTGCCTGTTCCTCCGGACCATCAGGCGCCTTGCCGCGTAGGCCGATGTAGCAGTAGAATTTCAGCTGCAGGGCGCCATCTTCGTCCTCGAACAGCTCGTTGACGATTGCGCCTTCGCGAGGTCCAGTCGCTTGGAAAAAGGTGACTTTGCTCTGCGGCTCAAGAGTAATAATTTCACGAAGGTCAGAGCCAGCGATGGTAGCTTCGCGCACGAAGTGCGTAGCACTTTCCTCCACGACGTCGCAGCGGATACAAAGGCCGGGTGGAAGGAACAGGCGCGCATCGCGCGCCTTCAGCTCCAGGCCCTTCCAGACCTGCTCCCGGGTGAGTTTTGTTTCGCCTTGCGGATTTACCGGAACGGTTGCAGTCGAATAGATCATGATGATGGTCCTTGTTTGAAACTGTGGGCGCCTGCCTCAGGCAGAGGCAGTGGTTTCGAAGGCAAAGTCGCGATAGGAGCGGAGCGGACGGCCAAGAAGCGTCGTCAGGCGCTCAACGTCGCCACCTTCGGGCACCATGCCATCAGTCAGGAATCGCTCACCCATCATGCGCATGTCGTAGGCCATCCACAAAGGCATGAACTGCTTGAGGTTCTGCTCGAAGGCTGCCGTATCGTCACCGCCATAACTGATTTGACGGGCGAGAACGTCCGACCAGATGGTGGCAATATCCGTTCCGGTCAGTGTCTCGGGGCCGACCACATTGATCCGGTTGAGCGGAAGCGGCTGTGCAGCCTGTTCGCGACGCAGCAGCTCAAGGGCGGCGATCTCCGCGATATCGCGGACGTCGACCATGGCGAGCCCCTTGTCGCCGACCGGCATCGGGTAGACGCCGTAGCCGGTGATGGCATCCTTGATCATCAGATCGTTCTGGATGAAATAGGCGGGGCGCAGGATGGTGGCGTGAAAGCCCATCTGCTCGATCATCCGCTCGACGCCGAACTTGCCCGCGAAATGCGGCACGTTCACGTAGACGTCCGGGTGGATCACCGAGAGATAAACGATGCGTTCGATGCCAGCTGAGCGCGCAACGTTGAGCGCGATCAAAGCCTGGGTGAATTCGTCTGGTGCTACAGCATTCAGCAGGAAGAGCGTCGAAACACCGTCAAAGGCAGCGCGAAGCGAGTCAACGTCGAGGAAGTCACCTTTGGCGACGGCAACGCCTGCCGGGAAGTTGGCCTTGGAGGGATCGCGGACGAGGGCGCGGACATCAGCGCCGCGGTCGACGAGGTGCGGAACGACTTGGCTGCCGATATTGCCTGTGGCGCCGGTAACGAGAATGGTCATGGGATTATCTCCGGTTTGTTTGCTTGACACCCCGAATATGGTTGGTTCACTGCTGACCCGATAGACCATCATTTTAGACGCGGCGTCTCAGAGCTGGAACACTTATGGATCTCGTTGCTCTTACCGATTTCAATCTTGTTGCTCGCTATGGCGGCTTTGGCAAAGCGTCGCGGGCCTCCGGGCGGCCGAAGGCGACCCTGTCCCGACGCGTTGCAGAACTGGAGGCTGCGCTCCAGCTTCGACTTTTCGAACGTGGCGCGCGCAACCTCAAACTCACCGAAGAGGGCAGAGCCCTCTACGAGCGGACAGCCGCCCTCCTTACGGAGCTCGACGAAACGGCGGCCGCTATTGCCTCCGGTGCGGAAAAGCCGCGTGGCAGGTTGCGGATCAGCGCACCGCTCCTTTTGTCACAGACTGCCATGGGCAAGATCGCTGCAGGTTTCGCACTTAAATATCCGGACGTGCGGCTGGAAATCACCACGGAAGACCGGGCCGTCGATATGATTGAGGAAGGCTATGATCTGGTCATCCGCGTCAACCCGGATCCAGACGAAGCCTTGGTTGGGCGAGCCTTTCTGCATGACCGCCTGGTTGTCGTGGCAAGCCCCGAACTTCCCCGCCCGGCTGGTGACCAACCCGCGCCGGGCGTCGTGCGCGGAGGCGGCAATCCACAGACCTGGAACATTATGACCTCCAAAGGGTCTGCTAAGATGACGATCGAGCCGGTCCTCGTTTTGTCGTCCCTCATCATGGTCCGGGATGCGGTACGGGCGGGCGTTGGCGCTGCACGCCTGCCGATCTCGTTGGTAAGCCACGATCTTGCTGACGGCACATTGCTGGACTGGGGCGCGATAGAGGGTTCAGAGATCGCGCTGTGGGCGCTTTACCCGTCGCGGCGTCTGTTGAGCGCGCGTGTATCTGCCTTCCTGGATTTTCTAAAGCTGGCCTTTCCCAACGGAACGCCCGATGAACTGGCGGCCTACATCGCCAGATAGTTGCCCGGAACCTGTCGTCATGCGGGCACCTCTCACCGGAACCTTAGTCGTCTCGCCAGTGAACCGCCTTGCGAAAATCCCGCTGACGCTGTTCGTAACGACCCACTGGAAGGGATATATGGACGTCTGCATGACACACGTCGCCAGGCACTTCACCGCTCAAACGGTGGGCGCGCGCCACTCACCTTAATCCCTCCGTGCAACTGCGATTTCTCGAGAATAGGCACCGGGCGGCATTCCCACATGCCGACTGAACGCGACGCTGAAGGCGCTTGCGGAGCCATAGCCGAC